>JAUIAA010000002.1 GCA_030425715.1 Bacteroidia bacterium
GCATGGTATTTAACTCTAGTGGAAATACATTTTCGTTATCTATCAAATCATTTGCAACTACCTTTGCCGTACGGCAATCCCAAGCCCAAATAGTGGCGTTGCCTAAAGGTGGTTTTCCATCTTCAGTAGGTAAATATTTCTCTACTTCTGGTAAGGTAATTGGTAAGTGCTTTGCATCAATCATTTGCGGCAAACCATTTTTATAATACACCGGAAAAGGTTCTCCCCAATAGCGCTGACGAGAAAAAACAGCATCCCGTAAACGGTAATTGATTTTTCCTTTCCCTATACCTCTTTCTTCCAATTCAAAAATGGCTCGTTTGATGGCTTTTTTAGCAGGTAACCCGTTTAAGAAATCGGAGTTTACAATTACAGCTGTTTTATCTTCACAGGCATGTTCTGAAATATCAATGTCTTGGAAAATATTCGGGATAGCAATATCAAAATGTTTAGCAAAATCATAATCGCGTTGGTCCCCACAAGGTACCGCCATTACCGCGCCAGTGCCATAGCCTGCTAACACATAATCGCCTATCCAAATAGGAATAGGTTTTCCAGTAAAGGGATGTTCGGCATAAGCACCAGTAAACTGACCAGATATCGTTTTTACATCTGCCATTCTCTCGCGTTCGCTTCGCTTGGCAGTCACCTCAATATAATTATCTACTGCCTCTTTGTATTCTGAAGTTGTAATTTTAGTCACCAACTCATGTTCTGGTGCTAAAGTCATAAACGAAACCCCAAAAATAGTATCTGGACGAGTAGTAAAAACCTCAATATTTTTTTCGTGATTTGCAATTTTAAATTGAACCATCGCCCCTTCCGATCTACCAATCCAGTTGGTTTGCGAATCTTTTAAAGGTTGTGGCCAATCTATGGTATCTAAACCATCCAATAAGCGTTGTGCATATGCCGTAATTCGCATACTCCATTGCTTCATTTTTTTACGAACTACTGGGTAACCACCACGTTCAGAAACGCCATTTACAATTTCATCATTGGCCAAAACGGTTCCTAATTGCGGACACCAATTTACTTCGGTTTCGGAAAGAAAAGTAAGTCGGTATTTTGCCAACACCTCTTGTTGTTGTTTTTCAGAAAAATTATTCCAATCTGTGGCAGAAAAAGAGATTACATCATCATCACAAGCAGCATTTACACTTGTGTTTCCTGTTTTTTCAAACTGAACTATTAAATCTGAAATTGGTTTTGCTTTATTTTCAAGTCTATCATAATACGATTCAAATAATTGAATAAAAATCCATTGGGTCCATTTATAATATTCAGGACTTGAAGTACGAACTTCTCTACTCCAATCAAAAGAAAAACCTATTTGATCTAGCTGTCTACGGTATGTTTTTATATTCTCTTCGGTAGTTTTTGTTGGATGTTGACCCGTTTGTATGGCATATTGTTCGGCCGGTAAACCAAAAGAATCATAACCTTGCGGATGCAAAACATTAAAGCCTTTATGACGCTTGTAACGTGCATAAATATCAGAGGCAATATACCCAAGCGGATGCCCAACATGTAAACCCGCACCACTAGGATAAGGAAACATATCTAACACATAATATTTAGGCTTAACACTATGGTTTACCGCTTTAAAAGTTTGGTTATCGCTCCAATATTTTTGCCATTTGGCCTCAATTTCGTTATAATCGTATTTCATCAAAACTATTTTTTGAAAATGCTTTCCTAAAGAAGGAAAAATTATTGACATTCAAATTTTTATACCTATTCCATAGGTAAATAAAGTTTGCAAAGGTAAGCTTTAAACCATAAAGCACAAAGTGGAAAGCTTCTTTGTTAAACAGCACAAAAATTCATCTTTTTTAACGTTAAATTACTTAAAATTAATACCTTTACGGTTGTCACTAAACAATCTATCACATGAAATTGCCCCTCAAACTCATCGTGGTTATAGCCTTATTATGGTCCTGTAACTCAAAAAAAAATGTAGAACTTATTGTTGTAAATGCCAAAGTTTATACGGTTGACGATAATTTTACGATAGCAGAAGCATTTGCCATTCAAAATGGCAAGTTTGTGGCAATTGGTAATACCGAAACTATTTTAGCACAATTTGATGCCCCTGAGGTTATCGATGCCAATCAAAGCACAATTCTTCCAGGGTTGATTGATGGACATTGTCATTATTATAATCTTGGACGTTTTATGCAAAAAGTAAATTTAGTGGAAACAAAAAGTTTTGATGAAGTTGTACAAAGGATAGTTACCTATCAGAAAAAAAATAAAAAGAAATTTATTATTGGTAGAGGGTGGGATCAAAATGATTGGAAAGAAAAAACTTTTCCAAATAAAGCTAAATTAGACCAGCTTTTTCCTAACACTCCAGTTGCTCTAGAAAGAATAGATGGACATGCTCTTTTGGTGAATCAAGCGGCATTAGACGTAGCTGGAATTGATAATACAACCAAAATAGAAGGTGGGGAAATCATCAAATTAAATGGAGAAATCACAGGAGTTTTAATTGACAATGCCCAAGTTTTGGTAGAAAACATATATCCCGAACCAAGTTTGCAAGAAAACATTGCGGCATTAAAAATGGCAGATGAAAAATGTCTTTCAGAAGGACTAACAACTGTTGACGATGCTGGATTAAGCAAAAATATAATTGATTTAATTGATAGCTTACAGTTGTCTAATGATTTAAAGATAAGGGTTTACGCCATGGTTTCGGCAACCAAAAAAAACTTAGATTATTATTTAAAACACGGCATAGTAAAAACAGAAAAACTAAATGTTAGATCGTTTAAAGTCTATGCCGATGGTGCTTTAGGTTCTAGAGGTGCCGCTATGAAAGAACCCTATAGTGATAGAGCAAATCATTTTGGAGCCATGGTAACTCCACCAGATAGTTTAAAGGCTATTGCAAAAGCTATTGCCAATTCCGATTTTCAAATGAATACCCACGCCATAGGTGATTCGGCTAATGCCTTTGTTTTAGAAACCTATACCAAAGCTTTAAAAAGCCAAACCAACCGTAGATGGCGTATAGAGCATGCCCAAGTAATTGATAGTATTGATTTTGATTACTTTACAGATATTATACCCTCTGTACAACCCACCCATGCTACAAGTGATATGTATTGGGCAGAAGATAGAATCGGTCCTAAAAGAATTCACGACGCATATGCCTATAAAAAACTACTTGACATAAAAGGGAAAATTGTTTTAGGAACAGATTTCCCAGTTGAAAAAGTAAATCCGATGCTCACTTTTTACGCTGCAATTAGCAGGAAAGACCTAAGTGGTTACCCTGAACAAGGTTTTGAAATGCAAAATGCTTTAACAAGAGAAGAAGCCTTAAAAGGCATGACCATTTGGGCCGCCTATAGCAATTTTGAAGAAAATGAAAAAGGAAATATTATTGCTGGTAAATTAGCAGATTTTGTTATTTTAGACCAAAATATTATGGAAATAGAAGAAAAAGATATTCCTAAAACCAAGGTAATTAATACCTATATCCATGGAGAAAAAGTTTATTAAACTATTGTAAAATTATAGGCAGTTTTACTCTAGTTGTATCCCAACCCAATATAATTTCAATATGCTTGCTTTTATCTTTAAAGGCTATAGAAAAGGCTTCAATAGGTTCGGCTTTACTTACTTTTGCTGTCGTTCTAGCAGCGTCAAACTTTTTATCGTATTCATAAGTACCCCAAGTGTCTAAATTTGAGCTTAAAATTAAGGTCCATTCTTTTTCTTCAGGAATGGCATACAAAGTATAAGTCCCTTTTTTAACCGGTTTATTTCCAAAAAGAACATCTTGATAAAATCTTATTTCCGTAGCTTCGTTTGCCCCAACCCTCCATACTTTGCCGTAAGGAATTAGTTTCCCAAAAATTTCTCTGTTGTGTTTCTGCGGTCTTCCGTAAAGCACCTTGATTATTGGCGGAGAAATTTTATTGGCTCGATAATAAACAATATCATGAGGGCTTTTATCTAAATCCTTAAAATCTTGGGCATGCACCTCTGTTGCTGCAAAAAATACTAAAGTAAAAAGAAATAAAATCGATAATTGTTTTCTAAACGTATTCATAAATTTATATTTCGGCTAAAATGGCGTCGTTGGTTTTTAATGGAATATCAACTCTGGTGGTATCCCAAGCCAAAACCATAAAAGTGTTTTTGTAATCTTGCTTAAACGCAATGGAAAACACATCTAGCTCCTCCATCTTTTTTACAGGAACTTTTATTCTTGCCACATCTTTGGTCTCATCATAAAAATAAGCCCCCCAAGTATCTGTATTGTTGTTTAAAATAATTGTCCACTCTTTCTCTCCTGGTATGGTATGCATCACATAAGTACCTGCTTTAATTACCTTGTTGCCAAACATCATGTCTGTATAAAACTTCACTTCAGTAGCCTCATTGGCTCCTGTTTGCCAAATTTTACCATACGGGATTTCTTTGCCAAAAATAGCACCTTTCTCCTTTTGGGGGCGGCTATAAACCACCTTTATCAAAGGTTTTGCAATGTTTTTATGACGTAAATAGGAAATATCTGTTGGACTCTTATCCAGTTGCTCAAACTTCTGAGCTTGGATGGTGTTGGTGAGAAAAAATGCCATAGCAATAACAGCAGTAAAATAAACTTTTTTCATAGCAGTGATAATAGTTAATTGATTTACCTGGTAGATTATAACGTGAAATACTTTTAAATATTATACAGCCATACCCATAATAAAGTAAAAAACTGATTTTTAGTGCCAAATTACAACCTTAAACTTATATTGTTGTATTTTTGTATCTTCATACATTCATTCCTATTCCTATGAAAATACTAATAGTAGAAGATGAGCTAGAGATACTTAAGGTTATCAAAAAATATTTGCAAAATGCAGATTTTATTTGCGAATCGGCCATGACTTATTTTGAAGCCGAAGATAAATTTATTAGCTATAAGTACGATATTGTAATTCTAGATATAACGCTTCCCGATGGAAATGGATTAGACCTGCTTAAAACCATTAAAAAAATAAATCCAGAAACTGGAGTGCTAATCGTTTCCGCTAAAGATTCTTTAGACGATAAACTTATGGGCTTAGATTTAGGTGCCGATGATTATATTACGAAACCATTTCATTTACCAGAACTTAATTCAAGAATAAACTCCATAATAAGAAGAAGAAAATTTGAGGGTAATGAGAATATCATTTTTCATGAAATTGAAATAAACCCAGATGCCAAAACAGTTTTTGCAAACAAACAACCCGTAGAACTTACCAAAAAAGAATACTTTTTACTCCTTTACTTTATTACCAATAAAAATAGAGTTTTAACCAAAGAAGCAATTGCAGAACACCTTTGGGGGGACAACATAGATTTGGCAGATAATTTTGATTTTATTTATACTCACATGCGAAACTTGAGAAAAAAAATAAAAAAAACTGGTGCCAACGACTACTTGCAAACCATTTATGGATTAGGATATAAATTTGGTGATTAATGCGTTTAATTCAAAAAACAAAAAGAACCTACATCCTATTTTCAATAATAATTTTTATTGTTTCCAGTACCGCAATTTATTTTACCCTAAAAAACATTATTGAAAAAAGACAAGACGAAAAACTTTTATGGGATAAAGAATTAATTGCACAAAAAATAAAATACGAATATCCACTACCTATTTTTGATGTAGAAGATTTTGATAAAAATGTAAATTTAAAAGATACGCTTTACTTTAAAGATACCTTAATTTATCAATTAATTAATGGTGTAGAAAAATATGAAAAATACAGGCAGCTTACTTCTATAGAAACCTTACACAATAAAACATACCGAATTATCACTAGAAGCTCTGATGTAAAAACACAAGATTTTTTCTTAGCAATTGTGCTCTCTGTTGGTGTGGTGATTTTATTATTAATTTTAGTAGTGTATATAGTCAATACCGTAATTATGAATTACGCTTGGCTTCCGTTTTATGAAAATCTAGAAATTTTAAAAAACTTTTCTGTTGAATTAAACGAACCCATTGCACTAAGAGGGTCTTCAGTAGATGAGTTTAAAGAGCTAAACACTTCTATTGAAAAATTAACTGGAAAATTAGTTTCCGATTTTAGAAACCTTAAAGAATTTACCGAGAATGCTTCGCATGAAATGCAAACTCCTTTAGCCATAATGCAAAGCAAAGCAGAGTTTTTAATGCAATCTGAAGAGTTAAAACGCAGTCAAATCAAACAAATAAAAGCCATTTATGTAGCATCAAAAAGGTTGTCTAAACTAAACAAAACTCTTTTGCTTTTATCAAAAATTGAAAATCAACAATTTAGCGAAAAAGAAGAAATTCATATCAACGAAGTAATTGATAAACATTTAGAATTGGTAGAAGATTTTATAGAAAATAAAAAAATAAGCATAAACAAAAATTATGCACTTGGTGCCAAATTAAATGCGAACCCATTATTGTTTGACATGGTTATTACCAATATTATTGGCAATGCTATTAAGCACAATATAGAAGGGGGAGAAATTTCTATAGTAACTTCAGATTTGTTTATTAGTTTTACCAACTCTGGTTTGCCGCTAAATATTCCATCTAAATCTTTATTTGAAAGGTTTAGAAAAGACAGCAAATCTGCAGATTCTTTTGGGCTTGGTTTGGCTATTGTTAAAAAAGTTTGCGATACCAATAATTGGAATATTAACCATACTTACCTTGATAACCAACACAATATTACTATCTATTTTTAGATTTATTTTTAATATAAAAATCATTCAGAAAACTTTAACATTTTATTGGATTATAACTTCAGAATTCCTATAGAAACCCAACATACATTTGCCACGTTAATTATTTGGTACAGCCAGTAAATAACCATCTCAAAAAGTTCAAAATTACAATCTAGATATTGAGATGAATAGATTAGACTTTTAGTTACAATTTTATCTTATTAATATATTTTGAGGGGAATGGTATTAAAAAAGATAAATACTTCGCAAATACTATGAAACATTAAGCTATTATAGTTTTGCATAAAGGTTCTTACATTGAAATTGTAAGAACCTTTTTTTATAAAAATAAAATAACTTCAAAATTTCTTCAGAATTGAAAATTACATTCGCAGCGTTATCATGAATACTGACATCCAAATTTCAGAAATATTGATGGCTATGAAGTAAATTCTGAATTATTTTAGATTTACAGTTTTATTTTAAATTATATTTTTTTGAGGGGAATTGTATAATCTTAAAATAAAACTTGCAAATACATTGAAATATTAAGCTATTTTAATTTGCGTAAAACCCGTTTAAATTTTTATTTAAACGGGTTTATTTTTTTAAACCGATTAGGAATCATAACAAAACTTCAGAATTTCTTCAGAATTCAGTTATACATTTGTATTAAATCTTTAATTTCGTTTACTTTTTTTAAAATTAAAGGTTTTTATTTTTCTAACAATTTAGTGATTTCAGGTTAAAATCACCATAATATTAAACTGAGGGGAATAATATTATACAATAGATTTTAACTTTATGCAAATACTACAAATATTAAGCTATTTTTATTTGCACTATTTAAAAGCCTACCACAATTTACTTTTAATGTGGTAGGCTTTTTTTTATGGCAAAATTCCACACGTATCTTATTAAAAAATGTTGATAACTTGGAGCTTAAAATCAATGAAAAATAAGCTTAAAAAAGGTGGTTTTACTATATTTGTACGTTTATGAATTTTTGATAAAAGACAAGCAAAGAATATGAGTGAAGAAGCAAAAAAAAATAATTATTCTGCAGATAGTATCCAAGCCTTAGAAGGCATGGAACATGTAAGAATGCGCCCATCAATGTATATTGGAGATGTAAGTGCTAGAGGATTGCACCATTTAGTGTATGAAGTAGTTGACAACTCTATTGATGAAGCAATGGGTGGGCATTGTGATAAAATTGATATTATAATTAATGAGAATAATTCTATAACGGTTAAAGATAACGGTAGAGGAATTCCGGTAGGCACACACAAAAAAGAAGGTGTTTCTGCTTTACAAGTAGTAATGACTAAAATTGGTGCTGGAGGGAAATTTGATAAAGATTCTTATAAAGTTTCAGGTGGATTACACGGTGTTGGTGTTTCTGTAGTAAATGCCTTATCCAATCAATTAAAAGCAACTGTTCATCGTGAAGGAAAAGTTTGGCAACAAGAATATGAAAAAGGAAAGGCTTTATATCCTGTAAAAGTAATTGGTGATTCTGATTTAAATGGTACAGAAGTTACCTTTTATCCAGATGATACTATTTTTCAAACAGAGATTGTATTTAGTTACGATACCTTAGCTGCTCGCTCAAGAGAGTTGGCCTACCTAAACCAAGGAGTACGCATTTCAATTACCGATAAAAGACGTAAAGACGAAGAAGGTAATTTTATTCATGAAGAGTTTTTTAGCAAAGATGGTTTAAAAGAATTCGTTCGCTATCTAGATGCCACCAGAGAACAGCTTACCGCAGATGTGATTAGTATGGAAGGAGAAAAATCTGGAATTCCTGTCGAAGTTGCCATGGTTTACAATACTTCTTATACCGAAAATTTACATTCCTACGTAAACAATATCAATACCCACGAAGGTGGAACCCATCTTTCTGGATTTAGACGTGGATTAACGCATACTTTAAAAAAATATGCCGAAACTTCTGGATTACTTAGTAAATTAAAATTTGACATTGCAGGAGACGATTTTCGTGAAGGATTGACCGCAATTATTTCTGTAAAAGTTCAAGAACCTCAATTTGAAGGACAAACCAAAACCAAATTGGGAAATCGTGAAGTTTCTGCGGCAGTAAGCCAAGCAGTTTCTGAAATGCTAACGGATTACTTAGAAGAGAATCCTGATGATGCAAAAATTATTGTCCAAAAGGTAATTTTAGCAGCGCAAGCACGTCACGCAGCTACGAAAGCACGTGAAATGGTGCAACGCAAAACGGTTATGTCTGGTGGCGGTTTACCAGGTAAATTATCCGATTGTGCTTGGAGCGATCCTGAAAAATGTGAAATATTTCTTGTCGAGGGAGATTCAGCGGGAGGTACTGCAAAACAAGGGCGTGACAGAAATTTTCAAGCCATTTTACCTTTACGAGGTAAAATTTTAAACGTTGAAAAAGCCATGCAACACAAGGTTTTTGAAAACGAAGAAATCAAAAGCATGTACACCGCACTTGGGGTTACTATAGGTACAGAAGAAGATCCAAGAGCCCTAAATTTAAGCAAGTTACGTTACAATAAAATAGTAATTATGTGTGATGCCGATGTAGATGGCAGCCATATTGCTACGTTAATTTTGACTTTCTTTTTTCGCTATATGCGAGAATTGGTTGAAAATGGTAATATATACATTGCTGCTCCACCCCTATATTTGGTTAAAAAAGGAGCCAAAAAAGAATATGCATGGAACGACGCAGATCGTGATAGCTTGATGGAAAAATTTGGTGGTGGAACCATTCAAAGATATAAAGGTTTGGGAGAGATGAATGCCGAGCAATTGTGGGAAACCACGATGAATCCTGAATTTAGAACCATGCGTCAAGTTTCTATTGACAATGCTACAGAAGCCGATCGTGTTTTTTCTATGTTAATGGGAGATGATGTTCCGCCAAGGAGAGATTTTATTGAAAAACATGCTGTTTACGCAAATATTGATATTTAATTTAAAACTTTATAAAAAATGAAAGTAACTGTAGTTGGAGCTGGTGCAGTAGGTGCTAGCTGCGCAGAATATATAGCAATTAAAAACTTCGCATCTGAAGTGGTAATTGTAGATATTAAAGAAGATTATGCAGAAGGAAAAGCCATGGATTTGATGCAAACAGCATCTTTAAATGGATTTGACACCAAAATTGTTGGAAGTACCAATGACTATTCTAAAACAGCCAATAGCGATATTGCAGTAATTACAAGCGGTATTCCAAGAAAACCTGGGATGACTCGTGAAGAATTAATTGGTATCAATGCTGGTATTGTTAAATCGGTAAGCCAAAGTATTTTAGAGCATTCACCAAATGTAATTTTTGTGGTAGTGAGTAATCCGATGGATACGATGACTTATTTAGTACACCAATCAACCAATATTCCTAAAAATAGAATTATTGGTATGGGGGGTGCCTTAGATAGTGCTCGTTTTAAATACAGATTAAGTGAAGCTCTAGAATGCCCTGCATCAGATGTAAATGGAATGGTTATTGGTGGCCATAGTGACACTGGTATGATTCCTTTGACAAGATTAGCGGTAAGAAATAGTATTCCGGTAACCAAATTTATTTCTGAAGAAAGATTGCAAGCAGTTGCTGAAGCTACAAAAGTTGGAGGTGCTACTTTAACTAAAATGTTAGGAACCAGTGCTTGGTATGCTCCTGGAGCCGCAGTTTCTGCAATGGTACAAGCCATTGCCTGTGATCAGAAAAAAATGTTCCCATGTTCTGCTTTACTAGAAGGGGAATACAATTTAAATGATATTTCAATAGGCGTACCATGTATTATTGGCAAAAACGGTATTGAAAAAATTGTTGCCTTAGACTTGAACGATGCAGAACATGCAAAATTACAAGAAAGTGCTGCAGCTGTTAGAAAAACAAACGGATTATTAAATTAATAAAAAATAATTCTATCCTTATTAAACCACCTTTGAAAAGCTACTTTTTAGTAAATAAAGTAGCTTTTTTTAACTTAAACCAAAACCATGAAAAAATTATTGTTATTTACGCTTTTGACATTTTCTTTAACTGTTTTCGCACAAGAAAAGCTTACGGAAGGAATCGTTATTCAAAAACAAACTTTTACTAGCTCGAATGCTGCTTTAAACGGACAGTTAGCCATGCTTGGCGATATGCAAACTACTACTTATTTTAAAGGAAATAAATCAAGAACAGAGCTGTCTAACCCCATGGCTGGCGATGTAACTACTATTATTGATAATGACAAAAAAGAAATGGTTGCCATAATGGACAATCCACAACTTGGAAAAAAGTATACCATTAAAAAATTAGATATTGATGAGGAAGATTTAAAAAATATAACCGTTACTCCTTCAGAAGAAACCAAAGATGTTTTAGGCTATACCTGTAAAAAATATGACATTGTTTTAAACAAACAAGGTGTTGAATCTAAATTGGTAATGTATACTACAGATAAAATAACTGCTTTATCTGATCAAACTGCAAGTTTCGGAGGTAAAGTAAAAGGGTTTCCAATGTCTATTGAAATTCAAGCGGAACAAGCAGGGATGGACATTATTATAAATATGGAGGTTACCGAAATTAAAAAGGTAACTGTTGACGCTAGTAAATTTGACATGACCGTGCCAGAAGGCTATGAAAAGATGGACGCTTTAAAATAAGAAGTCAAATAAAGTGATAAAAAAAATCCAGCTTTAAGCTGGATTTTTTATTTAGGATAGCCCTGAAATTTTACCGTCATTATCAATAAACATATGTTCACTAGCAGGTGTACTTGGCAACCCTGGCATTCGCATCATTTTTCCTAAAATTGGTATGATAAATTTTGCTCCAGCCGCTATTTCTATTTCTCTTACAGTTATTACAAAATTCTCAGGTCTTCCAATTAAACTTTCATTATCCGAAAATGATTTTTGTGTTTTTGCCATACAAATTGCAAAATCATTAAACCCTAAACGCTCAATTCTTCTCAAATTTAGCTTCGCTTTTTTATCATAATCTACTCTTGTTGCACCATAAATTTCCCTTGCAATCGTTTCAATTTTTTCCGTTACCGGAGATTTCCAATTGTAAATTGGTTTAAATTGTGCTGCTTTATTATCCACTACATCCACTACAGCTCTAGCCAAATCTTTAGTTCCTTCACCACCTTTTGCCCATCCTTCTGAGCGAACTGCTTGTACCCCTAATTTTGCACAAGTATCAATAATAAATTGTACTTCTTCTTCAGAATCACTAACAAATGAATTGATTGCAACTACAGGCTCTACCTTAAATTTTCGGATATTCTCTATATGCTTTTCTAAATTGGCAAACCCTTTTTGTACTTTTTCTAAACTTGGCGTATTCAATTCTGCACTACTTGCACCCCCGTGATGGCGCAATGCTCTAATTGTCGCAACCAACACTACTGCTTTTGGGCTCAATCCGGCAGCAGCACATTTGATATCTAAAAATTTTTCTGCTCCTAAATCTGCTCCAAAACCTGCTTCTGTAACCACATACTCCGATAAGGAAAGCCCCATTTTGGTAGCCATAATCGTATTTGTTCCTTGAGCAATATTGGCAAAAGGTCCGCCATGAATAATTGCTGGATTTTTCTCTAAAGTTTGTACCAAATTAGGTTTGATGGCATCTTTTAATAAAATTGCCATGGCATTTTCTGCTTTTAAATCTCTAGCAAAAATTGGTTCTTTATCAAATGTAAATCCAATAAAAATATTACCCAAACGCTCTTTTAAATCTTCAAAACCTGTAGCCATACACAAAATTGCCATTACCTCTGAAGCTGGGGTTATATTAAATCCGTCTTCTCTAGGTATACCATTGGCTGTACCGCCTAGGCCTATAGTAATTTGTCGTAATGACCTGTCATTCATATCGATAACCCGTTTCCATAAAATCGTTCTTGGATCTAAATTCAAGGTTTTTGAGCTCTGCAAATTATTGTCAATTAAGGCAGAGAGTAAATTATTTGCCTTTTCTATGGCATTAAAATCACCAGTAAAATGCAAATTGATATCTTCCATAGGTACTACTTGAGAATACCCCCCTCCAGCGGCACCTCCTTTAATACCAAAAACTGGACCTAAGGAAGGCTCTCTTAACACTACAGTAGCCTGTTTTCCTATTTTATTTAGTCCCTCGGTCAATCCAATAGAAACGGTAGTCTTTCCTTCTCCTGCCGGGGTTGGTGTTAACGCAGTAACCAAAACCAAATTGTTTTTCTTTACCTTTTCCTCATCAATTAAATGCAAAGGCAATTTTGCTTTGTACTTTCCATATAATTCTAAATCATCCGTGTCAATTCCTAGTTTTACTGCTATATCTTGAATGTGCTGTAAATCAGTGTTTTGTGCAATTTCAATATCCGTTAAATATTTCATATTTATTTATTTTATTCTTTTGCTAATTTACTGAAAAATAGAGGATATAATATCATCATAAAAGCTATAAAATTCATGCCTTATTTCTTTTAAACCTAAATCTTTTGAGTATATTTGCGCGATTATTCAAATAAATTTTTAATAAAAAAAGATAAGAATGCAGAACAAAGGACTTATTAGATTATTTGCAATCGTATTTAGTATTGTTTGTTTATACCAGTTATCGTTTACCTGGATGGCAAAAAATGTAGAGAAAAATGCTGTGAGCTACGCTAAAACGAATGCGTCTGATAATGATGCAAAAGGAATTGCAAAGTTAGAAAGAAAGTATCTAGACTCTGTAGCCAATCTCCCAGTAGTAAATTTGGGAATTACAGATTTTACGTACAATGAAGTTAAAGAAAAAGAAATTAATCTTGGATTGGATTTAAAAGGTGGTATTAATGCTACTTTAGAAGTATCTGTTAAAGATATTTTATTCGGTTTAGCCAATCAGTCTAAAAATCCTGTTTTTAATAATGCTTTAGCGGAAGCTAGTAAGGCACAAAAAAATAGTGATAAAGATTATTTAACCTTGTTTTTTACTGCTTTTGAAAACGAAAGCAAAGGTACTGTAAAACTTAGTGACCCAAGTATTTTTGGTAACAAATCATTAAAAGATAAGATCAATTTCAAAATGTCTGATGATGAGGTAAAACCAATTTTACAAGAGGAAGTAAAAGGTTCTATCAATACTGCATTTGAAGTATTACGTAGTAGAATTGACCGTTTTGGGGTAACACAACCTAATATCCAAAGAATTGGAGAGTCTGGTAGAATTTTAATTGAATTACCTGGTGCTAAAGATATTGATCGTGTTAAAAAATTATTACAAAGTACTGCAGAATTACAATTTTGGGAAGTGTATACCAACCAAGAAATTGCTCAATTCTTTGTAGATGCCAATAACAAATTAGCCGAAATTTTAAAACCTGAAACTACCGAAGTTGCTACAGATTCAACAGCAACTGCAGATGCCGAAATTGATGATTTATTAGGTGAGGTAAAGGACTCTGTTAATTTAGAAGCTGCTAATCCTTTATTTAGCAAATTAATGCCTAGGTTTCCACAAGCTGCCAATGACATCAGCTCCATTGTAGCTACAGCAAGCGTAAAAGATACTGCAACAATTAACAAATACCTTAGCATGAAAGAGGTAAGGCATTTACTACCTGCAGATATGAAATATGCTAAATTTGCATGGGATGCCAAACCAATTAATAATACAGATTTTATTAATTTTTATGTAATCAAATCTAACCATGAAGATGTTGCTCCAATTCAAGGAGATGTAATTTCTGATGCAGCACAGGTTTTTGATCAATTAGGTGCTAACCCTGAGGTAAGCATGACCATGAACTCTAAAGGAACCAAACTTTGGAGTAAAATGACTACGGATAATGTGGGTAAATTTGTGGCTGTAGTTTTAGACGATTATGTGTATTCTGCACCTAGAGTAAACGATGCAATTACTAATGGTAGAACTTCTATTTCTGGACAATTTACTATTGATGAAGCACAAGATTTAGCAAATGCCTTAAAATCTGGTAAATTACCTGCTGCAGCAAGAATTATTCAATCAGATGTTGTTGGACCTTCATTAGGTCATGAGGCAATTCAAAGCGGTACAAATTCATTTATCATTGCTTTAATTTTAGTATTGATTTGGATGATTTTTTACTATGGTAAAGCAGGAATTTTCTCAGATATTGCCTTATCATTAAACATCTTATTTATTTTTGGAGTACTCGCCGCCTTTGGTGCTGTACTAACCTTACCTGGTATTGCAGGTATTGTGTTAACCATTGGTATGGCAGTAGATGCAAATGTGCTGATTTATGAAAGAATTAAAGAAGAATTAAACAGAGGTAAAGGTTTAAAAGAATCTATAAACGATGGTTTTAGTGGTGCCTTATCTTCTATTTTAGATGCAAACGTTACTACCTTATTAACAGGTATAATTTTATATATTTTCGGAACAGGTCCTGTAAAAGGATTTGCGACTACTTTAATGATAGGTATTGTAACCTCATTATTTTCGGCAATTTTTATTACAAGATTATTAATTGAATGGTATGTAAACAAGGGAAATACAATTACTTTCAATACCAATATTACTAAAAATTGGTTTAAAGATCTTAGAATTGATTTCTTAAAAAAACGTAAAGTTGCGTATATTATTTCGGGAATCATTTTAGCTTTAGGTATTGGCTCATTATTTACCAACGGTTTAAATTATGGTGTAGACTTTAAAGGAGGTAGAACCTATACCGTTCGATTTGAAAATGCCGTTAGTGCTCCTGATATTGCGAGTAGTTTAAAACCTGTTTTTGAAAGTTCTCCAGAAGTAAAAACTTTTGGTACAGCAAATCAATTAAAAATAACTACGAAGTATAAAATTGACGATAATGGTATTCATGTTGATGAGGAAGTACAAAAATTATTATACGATGGTGTAAAACCATTTTTACCTGCTGATTTGAGCTATGATGACTTTATATTAAAAGGCGAAGACTCTGGTCATAAAATTGGTATCATGGGATATATGAAAGTTGGACCAACCATTGCAGATGATATCAAACAAGCTGCTTTTTGGGCAATTATTGGTTCTTTAATTGTGGTTTTCTTATATATCTTAATCCGTTTTAGAAAATGGCAATTTAGTTTAGGTGCGGTAGTTGCAGTATTTCACGACGTATTAATCGTACTTTCTTTATTCTCTATTTTTTATAAAATACTGCCATTTGATATGGAAATAGGCCAATCGTTTATTGCCGCCATATTAACCGTGGTAGGTTACTCTTTAAATGATACCGTAGTAATTTTTGACAGAATTAGAGAGTTTACCAATAAACATACTACATGGAAATTTAATAGAGTGGTAGATGCTGCATTGAGTAGTACTTTAGGTAGAACTGTAAATACTTCATTAACCACTTTAATTGTATTGTTAGCTATCTTTCTTTTTGGTGGAGATTCTATTAAAGGATTTATGTTCGCCTTAATTATAGGGGTAGTAGTAGGTACTTATTCCTCCTTATTTATTGCATCGCCAATTATGTACGACACCATGGTGAAATTAGATAAAAAAAGTAAAAAATAATTTACTTTACCAACTAACTATTTTATTAAAAACCTTTTAAGTAAATTGCTTAAAAGGTTTTTAGTTTTTATGTACTTTTGCACTTTCCTTTTTAAAAGGGAATTTTGATTTTTATATAGATAATGAGTTTGATTAAACTACACGACAAAGAATTTGAACCTTTTATTGACAAAAACCGTATAGCAAAATATGTAAAGTATTTAGCAGAGGTAATTGCAGATGACTTAGATAAAGATGAACAACCTATTTTTATAGGTATTTTAAATGGCTCTTTTATTTTTGCCGCAGATTTTGTACGTGAATACCCATACGATTGCCATATCTCTTTTGTAAAATTAGCTTCCTATGAAGGAACCAATTCTAGCGGAAAAGTAAAACAGTTGGTAGGAATCAATGAAGATTTAGAAGGTAAGACTGTTGTGATTCTTGAAGATATTATTGACTCTGGGAATACCTTAAGCGAGATTTATAAAATTTTTCAAAATCAAAATGTAAAATCCTTAAAAATAGCCACCTTATTCTTTAAACCTGATGTATTTACCAAAGCCCTACCCATTGATTATATTGGTAAATCTATTGAAGATAAATTTATTGTAGGTTACGGTTTAGACTATGATGGTTTAGGAAGAAATTTACCTGACATTTATCAATTAAAAGCATAAAAATAAAGATAATCTGATGAAAAATATAGTTTTATTTGGCCCTCCAGGTGCAGGGAAAGGAACACAAGCAGAAGTTTTAAAAGACAAATATGATTTGGTACATATCTCTACTGGAGATGTGTTTAGATACAATATTAAAAATGCAACCGATTTAGGAAAATTAGCACAATCCTTTATGGACAAAGGAGATTTGGTTCCTGATGAAGTAACCATTGATATGCTTAAAGCCGAAGTAGATAAAAACACCGATGCAAACGGTTTTATTTTTGACGGATTCCCTAGAACAGAATCACAAGCCAAAGCTTTAGATACTTTTTTAGCGGAAAAAAATGAGAACATAAATGGAATGGTTGCCTTGGAAGTACCTGAAAACTTATTGGTAGAACGTTTATTGAAAAGAGGTGAAACTAGTGGTAGAGCCGATGATCAAGACGAAAGCAAAATAAGAAACCGCTTTAACGAATACCAAACCAAAACTGCTATTTTACAAGATTACTACGCTGCTCAAAACAAATATTTTGGCGTAAATGGTGTAGGTTCTATTGAAGAAATTACAGGTAGACTTTGTCAGGTTTTTGACAAACTATAAAAAATTTAACCCTTTTCTGATACGAAGAAGATGACTGAAGGAAATTTTGTTGATTATATAAAAATATTTGCTGCCTCTGGCAAAGGTGGGAAGGGTTCTGTGCATTTACATAGAGAAAAATACATTTCCAAAGGTGGACCAGATGGAGGTGATGGAGGTCGTGGTGGTCACGTAATTTTACGTGGTAACAAAAATATGTGGACCTTGTTTCACTTAAAATTTAAACGCCATTTTAAAGCGGAGCACGGAGGTGCTGGAAGTAAAAATAGAAGTACTGGTAAAGATGGCGAAGATATTTATATTGAAGTCCCATTAGGAACTATTATTCGTGATGGAGAAACGCAAGAGGTACTGTATGAAATTACCGAAAATGAGCAAGAAATTATCCTAGCGGAAGGCGGAAAAGGTGGTAGAGGAAACTGGCATTTTAAATCGGCCACCAATCAAACTCCTAGGTATGCACAACCCGGTATAGATGGTGTAGAAGGATGGTATCAATTAGAATTAAAACTCCTAGCGGATGTGGGACTTGTTGGATTTCCAAATGCAGGAAAATCTACTTTATTATCCGTATTAACATCCGCAAAACCAAAAATAGCAGATTATGCTTTTACTACCTTAAAACCAAATTTAGGTATTGTAGAATATCGTGATTTTAAAAGTTTTGTCATGGCAGATATTCCTGGAATTATTGAAGGTGCCGCGGAAGGAAAAGGTTTAGGTCATCGTTTTTTACGTCATATTGAAAGGAATTCAACCTTGTTATTTTTGATACCTGCAGACAGTGAAAATATACAAAAAGAATACGAAATTTTGCTAAACGAATTGAAGTTGCACAACCCTGAATTATTAGATAAAGACAGGCTTTTGGCAATTTCCAAATCGGATATGTTGGATGATGAATTAAAGCAAGAGGTAACTAAAGAATTACCTAATGATTTAAATCATATTTTTATTTCTTCAGTTGCACAAACAGGCTTGACCGAATTGAAAGATTTACTTTGGCAGATGTTAAATAATTAGGCTAGTAAATACTTCTTAAAGCAAATTATTTAGAGATTAATAAAAATTATTTGAATCAAACATTTAGGGAATAAAATCCCAATATTGTGTGTAATTTTAAAAATCAATATTATGAAGTTAACTTTTTGTGTAATCCTTTTAATTATTTTAAAAGCAAATTCACAAAATTTTTCTGATGAATTAACTACAATTAAAAGTAAAAATCAAGAATGTTTGAACGTGGGAAAACATATGTTTGATTGTTCGGTGAAATATTATCAAGAAAGTGATAGTTTATTAAATGTAGTTTATGATAGAATAAAAAGTAATTTACGCTCAGAAGAAAAAAACGACTTAGTAAACTCCCAATTAGCTTGGATTAAACTTCGAAATTTAGAATTTAAGAAAATTAATTCTAAAAATACAGACTTAGGAAATGGACTTGATGATAAAATGATTAAAAATCAGGAAAAAGCTAATTTCACCTCTAAAAGAATACAATTCTTAATAAATAAATTCTTGAAAACTGAAAGTAAATAAAATACCCTGTGTACGAAAAAAATACACTTAAACCCTATAGTTTACATAAACTTAGATTAACTAGGCAATAACAATTCCATCAATCTTTCCAAATTATTAAAAAGATATAAAACTACAGCAAGTACAATTACCAAAATAATCGCCCTTTTATAATTTGGTTTTTTTCGTTTTACAAATTTTGAATCTTTCATATCTGTATTAATTATATCTTTTTTACTCCTCTAAGCATTTCTCTTTTCCCAGGAGGACCAGGCAATTTTTCTACTAAAAACCCCACTTTTTGCATCGCCCTACGCACACTTCCTTTGGCAGCATAAGTTACTAAAATTCCGTTTTCTTTTAATGCCTTATACATTTTATCAAATATTTCTTCTGTCCATAGTTCAGGTTGTACTCTGGCACCAAAGGCATCAAAATAAATCAAATCAAATTGGCTGTTATCTTTGATGTCTTCAAAATGTTCTTTTCTCTTTTTCAAGGAAAAAGAACCCTTTAAAATTTCATGGTTTTTATCCCAATTCAATGTATGCATTTTACCAAAAAAACTTGCAAAATGTTCTGCATTCAACTCTGTAACATAATTCAACTTTTCTATATCTTCTTTACCTACTGGAAAAGCTTCCACCCCTTCGTAGCTTATTTTTAAATTTCGCTTTTGCGCTTCTAAAAAAGTAATAAAACAGTTTAAACCAGTACCAAAACCAATTTCTAAAATAGCTAAACTAGAACCATTTTTATAATTATCTAATCCGTTTTTAATAAAAACATGATACGCCTCTTGAATAGCTCCATGTTTAGAATGGTAGTTTTCATCCCATGCAGGCAAATAAATGGTTGTCGATCCATCAGCTGTGGTAATTATTTCTCTTTGCATTGTATTTCTTTCCCTACAAAGTTACAAAATGTAAATTCTTTGAAAAATTCCTAACTAGGAAGTAGACAAGTGCGTATTATTGAGTATTTTTGCATAAAATTTACGCAGATGATTATGCAAGAAACACTTACCATAAACGTTGAAAAAACGAAAAAATCTAAAATTAACGAAGTTGATTTTAGCAATTTACCATTCGGACAAGTTTATACCGATCATATGATGGTATGCAATTTTGCAGATGGTAAATGGGAACAACCAAAAATCATTCCTTACCAAAATATTAGCCTAGATCCTTCTGCTAAGATATTTCATTACGGGCAATCTGTTTTTGAAGGTATGAAGGCTTATAAAGATGCGAATGATCAGGTTTGGTTATTTAGACCACTGGAGAATCAAAAAAGAATCAATATCTCCTCTAAACGTTTGGCAATTCCTGAATTTCCTGAAGCGTATTTTATGGAAGGACTTAAAACTTTATTGCAGGTAGATAGAGACTGGATTCCAACTACAGATGGGAGTTCTTTATATATCCGCCCATTTGTTTTTGCATCGGGTAATGGTTTCCATGCGTCACCATCTGATAAATATACTTTTATTATTGCTTGCTCGCCATCTGGCGCTTACTTTGGAGGAAAAGTAAAAGTTTTGATAGAGCAAACTTATTCAAGATCGGCAAATGGTGGTGTTGGTTATGCTAAGGCTGGCGGTAATTATGCAGGGCAGTTTTACCCTACGCAATTGGCGATTGAAAAAGGCTACCAACAGGTAATTTGGACAGATGATACCAGCCATGAATATATTGAAGAGGCTGGAGCGATGAATATTTTTGTTCGTATTGGCGATACTTTAATTACCGGGCCAACCAGTGATAGAATTTTAGATGGAATTACACGTAAAAGTATTATTGAAATAGCCAAAGATGAAGGAATTAATGTTGAAGTAAGAAAAATTACCGTTAACGAATTGGTTACAGCTGCAGAAAATGGTGCATTAAAAGAAATGTTTGGAGCTGGTACTGCCGCCGTAATTTCGCCAATTTCAGGTTTTGGTTATGGCGATAAAGACTTTGACATTCCAGAAATAGCAGATAAATTCGCCCCTATTTTAAAGAAAAGAATTACAGATATACAATACAATCGCGCTGAAGATAAATTTGGCTGGCGTTATTTAGTGAAATAAGAAAAAAGCTCCGATTGGAGCTTTTTTTAATTTTCAAGTATTTCTATAATATTGGGTTTAAAATATTTTGGTCCTTTCATTACCTTCCCATCTTCTCGATAGATTGGTTTGCCATCTGCATCTAATTTACTCATATTACTTCTTTGAATTTCATTAAACACTTCTTCAATTTTATATTGCATACCGTGTTCTAATATAGTGCCACAAAGTATATATAACATATCCCCAAGTGCATCAGCAACCTCAACCAAATCTTTGTTTTTTGCCGCTTCTAAATACTCTTCATTTTCTTCTGCCATTAAATTAAAACGTAAATCTAAAATATTTTCTGGTAAATTTACAGTGGGTTCATTTTGCACTCCCAAGCCAAAAGCTTCATGGAATTCTTGTACTGCTTTTAATTTATTTTTCATGTTCTATTTTCTTTATAATCTTCAAAATTAAAATTTTACCATTTTAATGCAACATTCCATAATATTATTTATAAACATTTTATTCTATATACAATCTAATTCATTCGCAAATCAGTAAAAATAATATATTGTATATTTGATATGTAAATCATTGCTTTACTATTTTGTTATGAAATATATCTCCTCTAAAATTATACTAATACTACTTGGTTTTTCAGTTGTTTCATGCTCTAGCAGTTTAAGCGAACCCGATGACCCAGGAGGTACAAATCCACCCGATAACCCAAACCCAGATATTAATTATACAGAAATTCAACCCTACCCGCAGCGGTCTGGTGATCCCAATAAAGGATATGAATATTTAATTAATGGAGATTATATGAATACAGGAATACCCTATGAAGCTTTTCTTTTGGGTTATGGAGAAGATGAAACAAATGTATTGCAACGTGAAGGGGACAATAGTGTAATTCCCCATGATTTTACAGCTATAAACGCCGAAAATGGAGCTCGTGTGGTAGCGATGAATTGTTTGCAATGTCACTCCTCTTCTATCAATGGAGAGTTTAAAATTGGTTTGGGTAATTATGCCTTTGATTTTACTATTAATAGAGCAGATCAAGTGCAATTGGCTAGTACTGCCATTTCCTATTTATACGGTACAGATAGTAAAGAATGGGAGGCTTTTGAACCCTTTAAAAAAAGTTTAGAAATTTTAGGACCAAGAACCATAACAGAAACAAGAGGAGTGAATCCTGCTGATAAAACCACATTTATTCTTACAGCTTATAGAGATAAAAATACTTTGGAGCAATTAGATAATCCAGCCATTGCAATTCCCGACGAAGTAATCCCTTCTGATGTACCCGCATGGTGGCTATTAAAAAAGAAAAATGCCTTATTTTTTCATGGTATTGGAAGAAAAGATTATGCAAGAGCAATGATTACTATGGTTTTAGCTACCATTAAGGATGTGGACAAGGCCATAGAAGTGGATCAAAAATTTAAGGATATATTGGCTTATATCAAAACCATAGAACCTCCTAAATATCCTTTCGATATAAATTCGAGTTTGGCAAGTCAAGGTGAAGAAGTATTTTTGAAAAAATGTACTGGATGCCATGGAACTTATGGTAACAATCCAACCTATCCAAACAAATTAATCGCTTTAAATACGATTGGTACGGATCCTGCGCTTTCTAATTTTTATTCAGACAATACGCCTCAAGCCAATTATTTTAAAGATTGGTTCAATACAGGTTGGTTTGGGCAAGGTGAAAATAGTTTGGAAGTTATTGCTGATGGAGGTTATATCGCTCCTCCTTTAGATGGAATTTGGGCAACAGCTCCTTATTTTCATAATGGTTCCGTACCAACCATAGAAGATGTTTTAAATAGTAAAAACCGACCAAAATATTGGAGTAGAACCTATATTAGTACCGATTATAATACAGAAAAAGTAGGGTGGAATTACCAAAGGGTAAATTCAAAAATAGATTCGAATACGTATGATACCACTCTTAAGGGGTATGGTAATCAAGGACATTCTTTTGGAGATAGTTTAACAGATGGGGAAAGAACCGCGCTTTTAGAATATTTAAAAACACTTTAAGATAATTTCATAATTACTTTTGCTGGCATAAGCCGCATTAAGCAAGCAATAAAAAACCAACGCTTGGTAATATATGCTTTCTTTTTTCTCTTTTTGATGGCCACAAAAATTTGCCAAGCTGCTTTGTCTAAAGATGCCATTCCAAAAGTACTGCCCAAAGCCATTTTGGTATCTACAAAACCCGGAGCTATATCTGTTACATAAATATTTGCTTTACTTTTCTTTGCTTTCATCCATAGCGATTCTAAATAATTGTTTTGAAAAGCTTTAGAAGCAAAATAAGCGGGAACATGTCTGTTTCCTCGTACTCCTGCAACTGATGATATCCCAACCAAATGACCAAAACCTTGTTGTTTAAAAAGCTTGTAAGCCATACCGTAAATATGGGTTGCTGCAATCACATTTGTTTCTATAGTTGGAACTTCCTTATCCCAATCTAAATTGTAATTTGGCGTTGCAATACCTGAACTATATACAATCAAGTCAATGGATTGCAGCTCTAATTGTAGCTCTTGTAAAACCTTAGAGTTTGTTTCTATTTTAGTAACATCATGTTTTTTTATGATATACTGACTTGGATTTGTAGCCCGAATTTCTTTAAGCTTTTCTTCCCTTCTTCCAGTAATGGCAACTTTATATCCATCCTTTACTAGCAATGCAGCCAAAGCTTTACCTATACCTGAAGTTGCTCCAAAAATCACAGCTTTTTTATTCATTTACGTCAATTTACGCTACATTTGCAACCATAAATATAGAACAAAATGTTTAGTAAAGGACAACTTATTTTTGCTGGTGTTTTTGCAATAATTTTTGCAATTATTATGGTTTGGAGTTATAAAAAAGATGTGAAGTTACATCAGTTTTACTACAAAAAGGTATGGGTTGTTGCTTTAGGAATCATTATTGCCATTGCTTTATTTGCAATATTAACTTTTGCCTTACATGAATAATGCCTAACCAATTTTAGAATCAATCTTTTTTGTTTTATTTTTTAAATTTAGGCATCGATTACTGCCTTTTCCTCCAAAACAATTTTATATAATTTATCGCTTGGGCGGATTCTAAATTCTAATGGAATGGTTATTTGATCTCCTCTTTGGGCCTGGGTTCCTTTTTCATCATTTACATACATCTCTTTTACCTCCATTTCTTGCGCTCCTGTTGTTGGGCCTGTAATCAAAATGGTATCTCCAACTTTAAGATCAAAAGCCTCTAATTTAAATTCGCCAATACTCGATTTAGGGAAGTAATGCATGCCTTTACCGATATAAACCTTTTTTTGCGAAGCTTGAGAACCTGGTCCGTTACTCCACTCTCCCAATTTTTGTCCTAAATAGTATCCATTCCAAAAACCTCTATTGTAAACCTTTTCCAATTCTTGCATCCAACCGATTACTTTGTCTTTATTATAAGTGCCATTATCAATGCTATCAATTGCATTGCGATATGCTTTTATCACTCTCGCAACATATTCTGGTGCACGACCTCTACCTTCAATTTTAAGTACTTTTATTTTTGCATCGGCAACTTGATCTAAAATATCTATGGTACATAAATCTTTAGGCGACATGATATATTCGTTATCAATTTCCATTTCAAAACCAGATTCCTGATCGATAACGGTATATTTTTTTCTACAGTTTTGCTTACATGCTCCTCGATTTGCGGAAGAGTTATGCGAATGTAAACTCAAATAACACTTACCCGAGACTGCCATACACAATGCTCCGTGTCCAAATATTTCCACTTCAACCAATTTCCCTGAAGGCCCTTTGATTTGCTCCTTTTCTACTTGTTCAGTAATCTTTTTAATTTGGCGTAAACTCAATTCTCTACTCAACACAACTGTATCGGCAAACATGGCATAAAACTTCAAAGTTTCAATATTGGTAATATTGATTTGGGTTGAGATATGCACTTCCATATCCGCTTGACGAGCCATAGCAATAACTGCTTGGTCCATAGCAATAACTGCCGAAATATCAGCTTCTTTGGCTTTGGTAATTAAGGTTTTTACAATGCTTAAATCATGGTCGTAAATAATGGTATTTAAAGTAAGATAGGTTCTTACATTTTTGGCTTTACATCGATCCGAAATTTCTTGTAAATCCTCTAAAGTGAAATTAATAGATGCTCTCGCTCTCATGTTTAACTGCTCTACACCAAAATAAACAGAATCTGCACCATTATCTAAAGCTGCTTGCAAGGATTCAAAATTACCTGCAGGTGCCATTAATTCTATACTATTTTTATTATCCAATACCATAATCCTAAATTTAAATCTTCTGTTTTTCGAGTTTGCAAAATTACGATATATTATTCAATTAAACTTAGACTGTTAAAATTTAACTGTTTGAAACTTTATTTGAAATAAATTAAACAAACTGTTGTAAAATTTAAACTGCACCGCATTTATACTTTTAAAATTTATCATCTTTGCAGCATAAAAATACTATTAAATAAATTGAACATGAAATTAGCTGTAGTTGGTGCAACAGGAATGGTTGGCACAGTGATGCTAGAAGTTTTAGCAGAAAGAAATTTTCCATTTACAGAATTGCTATTGGTTGCCTCAGAAAAATCTGTAGGAAAAACATTAGCTTTTAAAGGTAAAGATTATACTATTATAGGCTTACAGGATGCGGTAAATCAAAAACCAGATATTGCCTTATTTTCTGCAGGAGGTACAACCTCGTTAGAATGGGCTCCAAAATTTGCAGAAGTTGGGACAACTGTTGTAGATAATTCTTCCGCTTGGCGAATGGACGCTACAAAAAAGTTAGTGGTTCCAGAAATCAATGCAGATAGTTTGACTAAAGAAGACAAGATTATTGCCAATCCGAATTGTTCTACCATTCAAATGGTAGTTGCTTTGGCTCCATTACATAAAAAATACCAAATAAAAAGATTGGTAATTTCCACTTATCAATCTATAACTGGAACAGGTGTTAAAGCTGTTGAACAATTAGAAAACGAATATAGCAATGTACAAGGAGAAATGGCATACCCTTATCCTATACACAGAAATGCCATACCACACTGTGATGTTTTTGAAGAAAATGGCTATACCAAAGAAGAAATGAAATTGGTTAGAGAAACACAAAAAATATTAAATGATAATACAATTGCAGTAACTGCAACAGCGGTAAGAATTCCTGTAGTTGGAGGCCATTCGGAAAGTGTGAATATAGAGTTTGAAAACCATTTTGAAGTTGCTGATATTAGAAAAGAACTTCACGATACTCCAGGGGTTACGGTACAAGACAATTTAGATACCAACACTTATCCCATGCCAATTTATGCCCAAGGGAAAAACGATGTGTTTGTAGGCAGGATAAGAAGAGATGAATCACAACCAAATACTTTAAATATGTGGGTGGTTAGTGATAATTTACGAAAAGGTGCTGCAACCAATACTATTCAAATTGCAGAATATCTATTGCAAAATAAATTGGTGTAATTTATTTTAAAATTTAAACTAGTACATAAGTTAAACGCCGTTCATTGAACGGCGTTTTTTTATTATTTTTCTACTTTTAGCACCTCTTTAATTATTTCTTCTAAATTGTGTTTTGGTAAAGCCCCTTGCGCCATTTGCGGTTGACCTTCTGTTGTGCAAAACAACATAGAAGGAATACTTTTAATAGCAAACGCTGCTGATAGTTCTTGTTCGGCTTCTGTATCTACCTTATAGATATTTATTTTTCCTTTATATTCTTCAGATAATTCTTCTAAAATTGGAGCAACCATTTTACATGGTCCACACCAATCTGCATAAAAATCTATTATACAAGGTAAATCTCCTTCAAATTTCCATTCTTTATTTTCTTCGTAATTAAATACTTTTTTCAAAAACGAATCTTTGGTTAACATTTCTGTCATAATTCAATTTTAATTTATCAATTGTTTTTCAAATAATTAGCAATATATATGCCATGAATAAAACTTAGACAGACTGGCAGACTCAAATTACTCATTATGTGTTTTTATTACTATATTTTGTTAGATTATGTGGAAAAATACGTCTATTTAACAAAATAAACTAAAAACTATACTGCTTTTACACAGGCATTGAATTTCTTATGAATCGTATATAAAAGCAATAAATTATTCCATTAACTAAAACTAAAAATCCTGTAAAATAATTTCTACAGGATTTTTTTTTATAAAGATTGAAAGGTTATTACAATTTTATATTGGCTTTTTTCATACTTATGTGAAACTCTTGGTACAACTCTAAAAGATTCATAATAGCAGAAATTAAATCTTTAGTTTCTAGTAAATTACCAAAATATAAGGTAGAGTTCTTTGCACTGGTTTCTGTAGTTCTAATTCTAGAAATTTGTTTTTCAATAGAATCAGATACATGGTTGAACAGTTCTTGTTTTTCGGATAAAATCTTTCCTAGATTTCCAAAATTTCTTTCTTCAAAATCCTTTTCAATTACTGTTAGTAGCTTATCTAACTCAACATCAATCGTTTTTAAATCCTTAATCTGACCCTTTTTTAAGTTTTTATGATTGTTATTTACATGTTTATAACTTGCTTTAGAGATATAACTAATAGACTGTGATATATCTTGTAAATAACCTAAGACCAATATATAAAATCTACTAGCTTCTACAGATGTATCATCTAATGATTTGATAAAGTAAAAAGCTTCATCTTTTAAATTATTAACCTCATCATTTAGTTTATTTACGTGTTTTTCATTCTTTTTCAATTTATTTAAATCGTGTGTAGATAAATCATTTACCACACTTGAATACAACTTATTTACACGTCTAATTACTTCAGAAATATGGTCCGATGTTTCCTCTATAACTCCATTGATGGTTATCAAATCTGCTCTTTCTATAAATCTTTGTTTTTGCTCTTCTTTTGCCTTTTTTGAATGGTTGATAGAACTTCTCATCATTAAAAATAGAACTGCTAAAAGTAAAATTGCCACCATTACAATTCCGCCAAGGCTAATTAAATAGGCAGCAATTGCTGCTGCGGTAAATGCTACAAAGGCTGTAACAAACCAACCTCCTATTACATTAATTACACCCGCTACCCTGTAAACTGCACTTTCTCTACCCCAAGCTCGATCTGCCAATGAAGTACCCATGGCCACCATAAAAGTTACATAGGTGGTAGACAATGGTAATTTTAATGAGGTACCTATTGAAATTAGAATACCGGCTACAATTAGATTAACGGATGCCCTTATCATATCAAATGCTGGCATTTCAAAAGCTTTATTTTTAGGCAGCTTTACTACAGGTTTTTGAAATTTTGAATCAATAAATTGTATGGTACTTTTTGGCAACAATTGGTTAAATCCATAATTAATTCCCATTGCTGCTCTTACCACTACTCTAGAAACATTATTAGGTTGAAATTTTTCATGCCCATCTCCTTGACGGGATAAATTAATTCCTGTTTCAATAACAGTTCTTGCTTTTTTTGAAAACCACAAGGTAACTACCATTATTCCCCCAGCTATTAACAATAAAATAGTGTTAGATGGTACTTTTTCTCCTAAAACACCCATTGAAAATTCATTGGCAGCTAAACCTGAGGCCTGCCATGCTTCATAAGAATTCCATGCCGCAATAGGTACACCAATAAAGTTTACCAAATCATTCCCTGAAAAGGCCATGGCTAAAGAGAATGTTCCAATTCCAATAATTATTTTTAAAATATTCCATTTGAATACTTTGATAAACAATTGCGAAATGAATGTCCAAATTACAAAACTAACCGCAACAATTTCTAAAACTCTTCCTTCAATTAAATGCTGAATATCTTTGTAAAATGGCGTTCCTTTTAAACCTTTAATAAATATAAAATAGGTAATTGCTGTAATAGCAAAGCCCCCAAATAATGCACTGATATAACTTGGTCTTTGTTCAATATCGAAGGAATAAATCAACCTAGAAAAATATTGTACGATTGCGCCTACCGAAAATGCCACGACTACCGAAAGTAGAATACCAAATATAATTTGCATGGCTTTTTCTGAATTGATATACGTCCAAATATCAGAAACCGTTTGACCATCTGTAGCCGAAATTTTTATCAAAGCCATGGCCACCGCTGCTCCTAAAAGTTCAAATACTATAGAAACTGTTGTAGAAGTAGGCATTCCTAAACTATTGAATACATCTAACAGCAGTATATCTGTAATCATTACTGCCATAAAAATGTACATTATTTCGTTAAAGAAAAATTCATCCGGAACAAAAATCCCTTTACGTGCCACCTCCATCATACCGCTTGAAGTAATCGCTCCAAAGGCCACCCCAATACTGGCAATAATCATAATTTTCTTAATAGAAATCGCTTTTGAACCTATTGCAGAATTCAAAAAATTTACTGCATCATTGCTAACCCCAACAACTAAGTCAATTATTGCTAAAACAGTTAATGCAACAAGCATTAAAATATATGGGTCTCCCATTAATTTCTGATTTTAAATGTTTTGCAAAAATATACCAACAAAAAATATCGTATGTTACCAAATTGTTAACATTCAATAATGTTTGAAAGCCAAAACAATCAAAATACTTACCAATTTTATAGTACATTTGGTAAAAAAATAATATGTACAGGTATCTAATTTTTCTTACTTTATTATCCTCATTACATAGCTGCAAAAGCCAAAATAAAGAAACTATGAACGAGCAACACCAATATACAAACGCGTTGATTCATGAAACCAGTCCTTATTTATTACAACATGCGCACAACCCTGTAGACTGGCATGCTTGGAATGATGAAACTTTGGCTTTGGCAAAAAAAGAAAATAAACTTTTACTAATTTCTATAGGGTATGCCGCATGCCACTGGTGTCATGTGATGGAAGAGGAAAGTTTTGAAGATTCTACTGTGGCGGCGGTTATGAATAAACATTTTATCAATGTAAAAGTAGACAGAGAAGAAAGACCCGATGTTGATCAAATATACATGAATGCTGTACAACTACTTACAGGTAGTGGTGGCTGGCCATTGAATTGTGTAGCCTTACCAGATGGAAGACCTATATGGGGAGGTACTTATTTTCCAAAAGAAAATTGGTTAAATGCCATAGAAAAATTAGCAGAGTTGTATAAAACTGAACCTGAAAAAGCAGAAGAATATGCAGCTAAATTAACCGAAGGCATCCATCAATCTGATTTGGTTACCCTCAATAAAGAAGCTCCAAATTTCACGAAAATAGAGCTAGATAGTGCTGTAACAAAATGGGAAGCTTATTTAGACCCTAAAAATGGTGGAAATAAAGGAGCTCCTAAATTTCCGATGCCCAGCAATATTAATTTCTTATTGCGCTATGCCACACAAACCAAAAATAGCGAATTATTAAAATATGTGAACACTACGCTTACGCAGATGGCTTATGGTGGTATTTTTGATCAAATTGGTGGAGGGTTTGCAAGATATTCTGTGGATGAAATTTGGCATATTCCACATTTTGAGAAAATGCTTTATGATAATGCCCAATTGGTTTCTTTGTATTCCAAAGCGTATCAGGCTACAAAAAATCCATTGTATAAAGAGATTGTTTATCGAACTACGCAATTTGTAGAAAGTGAATTGTACAACGGTAAAGGTGCTTTCTATTCTTCGCTTGACGCGGATAGCAAAACAACAACAGGAGCACTAGAAGAAGGAGCTTATTACATTTGGACCAAAGATGAATTGGAAAAAATATTAGGTGCTGATTTCAATTTATTTGCCCAGTATTACAATGTAAACTTGCATGGTAAATGGGAAGAAAACAATTACCATTTGATAAGAACTTTATCTGATGAAGAGATTGCCAACAAAAATAACATCTCAGTAAATGAACTTTCTAACAAAGTGAAAAGCTGGCAAAAAACGCTTTTGGCAGCAAGAAATAAAAGAGATTTACCAAGACTTGACGATAAATCGTTAACTTCCTGGAATGCCCTTATGTTAAAAGCCTATGCAGATTCCTATGCCGTTTTTAACGAAAAACACTTTTTAGAGATGGCATTAAAAACCGCGCAATTTATTACTTCAAAACAATTAAAAGAAGATGGAGGTTTATACCGTAATTTTAAAAATGACAAAAGTACCATTGATGCTTATTTAGAAGATTATGCTACAACTATTTCGGCATTTCTACGATTGTACGAAGTAACACTTAATGAAAATTGGTTGCAAACTGCCAAACAGTTGACCGATTATTGTTACGATCATTTTTACGATGATAACAACAAGATGTTCTTTTTCACCTCCAATACAGATGCTAATCTTATCAGTAGAAAAACAGAAACCGATGATAATGTCATCCCGTCTTCCAATTCGATTATGGCCAATAACTTATTTTTATTAGGGCACTATTTTTACAATAAAAAATATAGCGATAACGCCAAGGCTATGCTAAATAATATGAAAGCCAGTACATTAAACTATGCTGGAGGAGCGAGTAATTGGCTACAACTGTACATGAATTTTGCGGGTAATTTTTACGAAGTAGCCATATCAGGGAAAAATGCCAAAGAAAAATTACAAGAACTCAACCAACATTATATACCCAATAAGTTGATTGTAGGTAGTACCAAAGACAGCAAATTGCCATTACTAGAATTTAAATATGCCGAAAATGAAACTACTATTTTTGTATGTGTAGATGGTGCTTGCCAATTACCTGTTACAAAAACAAACGAAGCCTTAAAACAAATTAAAATAGAGTTATAATGAATTTAATACAAGCTTTTTTAGTAGGTCTCGTTGCATTTTTACATCTCTATTTTATGGTATTGGAAATGTTTTTTTGGACCAAACCTAAAGGGCTAAAAGCTTTTGGACTTACCAAAGAAAAGGCGGAAGACTCTAAAGTGCTAGCTGCAAATCAAGGTTTGTATAATGGGTTTTTAGCCGCAGGTTTAATTTGGTCTATACTTGATAAGAACTACCAATTAGAATTGGCATTTTTCTTTTTGTTTTGTGTAACGGTTGCTGGATTATATGGCGCATACTCTACCAACAAAATAAAATTGTTTTTTGTACAATCTTTACCAGCAATGATAGCTATGATAGCTTTAATTTTTATCTAAACTTGTTTTTTAGGTTTACCAGCTACAAAATCTTTTAAATAAAAGGGCTCAAAATACGCAACATCTTCAAATGCTCTTTGGTTAAATTTTTCAAAAGAAATTCTAGCCATTTCCTTTGCAGATGGGTAATAGTTGTCTAAAAACACTGTATTAGGATGATTTATTACGGTCTTGCACTTATCAGCTCCATCGCCTAAAAAATATATTCTATGGCCCTCTAGTAAACTAGAAAATGCATCTTTATTTATAACCTTTGCGGTAGTATTTTTTAATAATTGGTACTGGTTATTATACACCGCGCAATAAACTTCAAGTCTACGTGCATCAATCATTGGAACGATAAGTTCTCCTTTTTTTATTTTAATGGCTTGTGCTAAGCTATCTAAGGTAGGAATAGAGATTAATGGTTTATCTAAAGCAAAACAGAGTCCTTTAGCTGCAGAAACCCCAATACGTAAACCCGTATAAGAGCCTGGGCCTTTACTTACTGCAACGGCATCAATATCCTGCATTGTTAATTTTGCATTTTGCAATGCCTCTAAAATAAATGTATGTAATTTTTCGGCATGCGAGAATTGGCCTTCATTCAATTCAATAATAGACTTCGCTACACCATCTACTGCCACACAAACGGAACAATTTTTGGTAGCGGTTTCTATATTTAAAATTACAGCCAACTTTTTGATTTAATTTACTTCAACAGGGATTCCGTAATAAAACTCTAACAATTTCACTTTAAAAATAAAATCATATTTGGCTCTTAAAAAATCGGATTGTGCTTTAACCACATTATTTTTAATTTGGCTAAATTCAAAAGAATTCATCACTCCAACATTAAATTTTTCTTGTGCATATCGAAATGATTCCTCTTGCGCGGCTACTGATTTTTTTGCAGCATCATATACCTTTAGTGCTCCTCTAGCATCTAAGTACACCGTATTGATAATACGCTCTAAATCCAATTCTTCTTTATCTAATTGGTATTCTTGTTGCTCTTTAAAAATTTTCGCTTTCTTAACGTTATTAGATGCTTTAAATCCGTTAAAAACAGGAATATTTAAACTCAAGCCATAGGAATACCCTTTATTATCTCCAAATTGATCAAAAAAACTATCTGCTCCTACAGTTCTCACCGAAGTTTTAGGTCCTAAAACATTTTGATTCGTACCTTCTACAATTCCAATTACCTGTGTTGGATCATTTGGGTCGATATAAGATTGAAATCCATTGATATCTGAATATCTAGAATTCCAATTAAAAAAACCTGTTAATTGTGGTTGTAAGGCTCCTTTTGCCAACGCTATATCTTTTTCTGCCAACTCAATATTGGCTTTCGCAACTCTAATTTCATTTCTGTTTTCTAATGCTTTGGCATAAATATCTTGTACAGAGTAATTTGCTAAATTTACTAATGGTAAACTTGCAATTTCTGTATCTGAAATGTCAAAATTATCTGCATTTTCTAATTGTAATAACTGCGCAAGGCTTAATAGTGAAAGCTTTTTGTTGTTTTCGGTTACAATTAAATTTTGTTCGTCATTTGCAACGGTGGCTTGTATTTCGTACAAATCTCCTTTAGGAATTGTACCCGCTTCAACTAATTTCTCACTTCTAGAAAGTTGCTCTTGAGAAATTTCTAATTGTGGTTTAGCTACATTAATAGCTTCCATATCAAACAATACTTTTAAATAAGCATTAATTACGTTTAAAGTAATATCGTCTTTAATTTTATCCATCTGGTATCTATTTGCCAAAATACTCAACTCTGCTTTACGCATTTGATTCACATTTTGCCTACCACCATAAATCATGATGCCAGAAGAAAGACCTGCAGAGGTATTTGCCGTAGTTTGGTTTCGCAATACACCGGTAGTTACATCGGTAGTTAAACCAGAATTCCATGCTTGTGAA
>JAUIAA010000187.1 GCA_030425715.1 Bacteroidia bacterium
ATTTTTGGACAAATACTAATGTAATAATGCATTTTATACACCCAGAAATTTTATACTTTCTATTCCTACTAATAATTCCAATACTAGTACATTTATTTCAATTACAAAGATTTGAAAAAGTAGTTTTTACCAATGTACAGCTATTAAAAAAAATAGAGCAACAAACCAGAAAAAGCTCAAGACTTAAAAAATTTTTAATTCTGCTAAGCAGACTGTTGTTATTAGCCTGTTTAATTCTAGCTTTTGCGCAGCCTTATAGTAAATTAGAAAATACTTCTATCCAAAAAAATACTGTGATTTATATTGATAATTCCTTCAGTATGCAGGCTAAAGCTGAAAATGGGACGCTTTTGGATGATGTTAAAATTAATTTGATGGAAACATTACAACAACAAGATGATAAAATTACTTTGATAAGCAATAATCAATTTTTAAAGGATCTTACCGTAAGCGATGTGAAAAAAGAAATTATTAAAATGGAATACACTTCCAAAAGAAAAGATTTAAAAACACTTTTTTTACAGCTGGAACAAAATAAAAACCCTCAAAATTTATTTTTGGTATCCGATTTTCAAAGGAACAACTCCAATTTTGAAAATTTAACCCTAGATAGCCTAAGTACCTATAACTTTATTCAACTTACCCCAAAAAACATTAAAGATGTTTTTGTAGATTCTATGTGGATAAAAAGTAGCGACAGAAAAAACACAACAATAAATTTTAAAGTAAAAAGTGCGACAAATACCAATAATAATATTGCTTTATCCTTATTTATAAACCACGCTTTAGCTGGTAAAACTACGGTAGATTTTTCTGCCAATACAAAAAAAGATATCTCCTTTACTATTCCTTTTCAAGAAACTTTTGAAGGCTATTTACAAGTAGAAGATTCCTACTTACCCTTTAACAACCAGTTTTACTTTGTAAAAAACAAATCAAAAAAAACCAAAGTTTTAGTAGTAGGAAAAGAAGCTGCATTTTTTAATAAAATTTATTCACAAGAAGAATTTATTCTAAAACAGCTTAGCCTAGAACAACTAAATTTTAAAGATATTTTTAAATATAACCTATTGATATTAAATGAAATAAATCAATATTCTAAACCTTTTACACATACTTTAAACAATTACCTAAACCAAAATGGAAAAGTAGTAATCATACCCTCAATAAACGCTAACCTATCTTCCTACCAAAATTTGTTTCGCATTTTGCAATTGGGAAATTTTAAGGATTTAAACCACCAGCCCAAACGCATTACTAAAATAGCTTATGAGCACCCTTTTTTTAAAAATGTATTCGATAAAAAAATTGATAATTTTCAATACCCTTCTGTAAAAAAAAGTTATGATACTAATCTATTAAACAGTAGTACCTTATTACAATTTGAAGACCAATCCGATTTTATCTCGTCTATTCAAAAGAAAAATGGAACACTTTTTTGGGTTGCCTCATCACTTGAAGAGCGTAATTCTAATTTTATAAACTCTTCTTTAGTGGTTCCCGTTTTTTACAATTTTAGTTTAGAAAATAGCAGTCCAAAAACCTGGTATTATTATCTTGGCAAGCAAAATAGCCTATACTTAAAATACGAAAACGAAAGTCAAGAGGTAGTTCATATCAAAAAAGATGCTATCGATTTTATTCCATTACAGCAAAAACGAGCAAAAGGTATTTATATAGAACTGCAGGAGCAACCAGAGAAAAATGGAATTTACACAATTACTTTAAATAATCAAACCCTGCAAAAAATTGCTTTTAACCACAATAAATTAGAAAGTGATCTAACTTATTATCCTGTAAAAGATTGGACACAAAAAGGTAAAAATATGCAGTATTACAACAATGTAAAAGCTGCTTTTCAAAACTTTTATCAAGTAAATAAAAAAAATAATTTATGGCAATTATTTATTATTTTTGCCTTAATATTTTTAGGAGCTGAGGTTTTATTACAAAAATTTCTAAAAAATTAAAAACATATCCTGTGAAAGTACTTTTAAAATCTGCCAAAATAATTGATTCCAATTCTAAATTTCACAAACAAACCAAAGATATACTTATTGAAAATGGCATCATTACCCAAATTGCCAAAAATATAAGCAAACCAAATAAGTGTACAGAAATTAATTTAGATAATTTACATGTTTCTAACGGATGGTTTGATACCAGTGTTTCTTTTGGAGAGCCTGGTTATGAAGAGAGAGAAAACATTGCAAATGGTTTGGAAGTTGCAGGAAAAAGCGGATTTACTGCCGTTGGCTTAAATGCCAACACGCAACCTTTAATTGATAACAAATCGGCAGTAGAGTTTTTAATTAGAAAAAGTGCCGAAACTGCTACAAAAATATACCCTATTGCCAATTTAACCCAAAAAGCAGCAGGTAAAGAATTGTCAGAAATGTTTGATATGCACAATTCTGGAGCTATCGCTTTCGCGGATTATAACCAAGCTATTACCAATGCCAACCTTATGAAAGTGGCATTGTTATATGCACAGAATTTTGATGGATTGGTAATGAGTTATCCACAAGATAATTCTATTGCCACCTTAGGTTATGTAAACGAGAGTGAAAATACCACAAGATTGGGCTTAAAATCAATACCTAGCCTAGCCGAAGAATTGCAAATTGCAAGAGATTTATTTTTATTAGAATACACGGGTGGAAAATTACATATCCCAAGCATTACCACGGCAAAATCTGCACAACTGATTAAAAACGCAAAGAAAAAGGGTTTAGATGTTACGTGTAGTGTAACTGCACACCATTTGTTATTAACCGATGACGAACTAAAAGGGTTTGACAGCAATTACAAAGTAATGCCTCCACTACGGTCAAAAAAAGACAACAAAGCACTTGTCAAAGCTGTTGCAGAGGGAACGATAGATTTTATAACAAGTGACCACAACCCTATCGATATTGAAAATAAAAAAGTAGAATTTGAAAATGCCCTTTTCGGAACCATTGGTCTAGAAAGTCTTTTTGGCAGCATTAACCAAGTAATCGATTTAGAGCAAACAATCAAGTGTTTAACCGAAAACCCAAGAAAAAGATTTGGATTGGCACTTTATAAAATTGAAACAGAGCAAGAAGCCAACCTTAGTCTTTTTAACCCAGATGCAAATTATACATTTAACGAGTCTATGATTTTATCCAAGTCCAAAAATGCCATATTTAACGGTAAAGCACTAAAAGGTATGGCGTATGGCGTATATGCTAACGGAAGCATTTTATTAAAATAGTTCCGCAAAACTCAATCCTATTTATTCTAATAATTAGCTATCTTTACGCTAATATTTAACCCCTATTTACTATGAACGACCCAATTGTAAAAGATGGAAAAACCATCGCAATCATTAGCTACTTAACTATTATTGGCTTATTGGTTGCATTTATTATGAATATCAACAAACAAAATTCTTTTGCATCCTTTCATATCCGGCAATCCGTAGGGATTTTTCTGTTGGCTTTTTTGATAAATATACTTTTTAAATTTAGCAATAGTTTTGGAATGATTGGAGGTATTTTAAGCATTGGGCTCTTTGTTTTATGGATATTTGGTATTGCAGGAGCAATTCAAGGCCAAGAAAAAAGAATTCCCCTTTTGGGAGACCAATTTCAAGAGTGGTTTAAAAATATTAGATAACAATTAAATTTTTAGAGGTAAAAGTGTAATTAAAATTATTGGATTTTAATTCATTTCTAACCAACCTTCATTTTTACCTTTATCCTATTATATGAACGATAATTCTTTAGTTTACCTAACTAGAAAACCAAAAATAGAAATTGCAAACCCACCATTATTGGTTATGTTACATGGCTATGGTAGCAATGAGCAAGATTTATTTTCTTTTGCAGAAGAGTTACCCGATGAACTTTTTATAGTGAGCGTACAAGCACCACTCTCATTAGGTTTTGGAAGCTACGCTTGGTATACCATACATTTTGAAACTGCCGATGCTAGTAAATTTTCTGATATTCCAGAAGCCAAAGCAGCCTTACAAAAAATCAATCTTTTTTTAGATAATATTATTGCAGAACACGAGGTAGATTCAAAAAACGTATTTCTTTTAGGGTTTAGCCAGGGTACTATTTTAAGCATGGCTTACGCCTTAAACCATCCCGAAAAGGTACAACACGTAGTAGGTTTAAGCGGGTATATAATGGAAGAATTACTACCCAAAGACCTCGCATTTAAAAATTATACCCATCTAGATTTCTTTGCTTCACATGGCACTGTAGATCAGGTAATTCCAGTAGATTGGGCTAGAAAAACCACACCTTTTTTAAATCAATTGGGCATTGCAAACGAATACCACGAATATCCTGTTGGGCATGGCGTAGCACCGCAAAATTTTACCGATTTAAAAAATTGGATTGTAAAAAGACTTTAAAAAATTTAAGCCTTAAAATCTAAATGAAAAATATAATTAGAACTTTATTCCTAGTCGTAACAATTATACAGACATCTTGTAGCAATGATACCAAAAAACTTGCACAACTACAAGAGATAAATGACAGCATCCAAAAAGCATTTGCGCCAGATAAAAGGGTAGCTATTTACGATATAAAACCAGAGTTAAAAAATGGCATTTATGTGCTTTCGGGGCAAACCAACCAACCCAAGGCAAAAGAGTTGTTATTGCAAAAACTAAAACAGTTAGATATTGATTTTCAAGATAGTATTAGTATTTTACCCGATGCAACCGTTGGCAATTTACAATTTGCAATAGTAA
>JAUIAA010000188.1 GCA_030425715.1 Bacteroidia bacterium
ACTCATTAAGGCCGAATATTCTGTATGGATTTGTTTATCGTCAAAAGACAAGAAATTTTCAAAACCCATTACATCTTCGTACCACTTAACCCAAGTATTCATTTGCCCCCAGCCTACATTACCAACCATATGGTCTATAAACTTCAAACCGCAAGGCTCTGGATTATATGCCGATTCCCAAGCTTGAAAACCTGGTAAAAAAGTTCCTTTGTAGTTGTTTCTTTCTACAAACATATGTACCGTTTCACCATAAGTGTAAATACCTGAACGTACCACTTCACCATGCTCGTCTTTTTCGGTTACTGGTTTTAAATAAGATTTTGCACCACGTGAAGTAGTTTCTTCCCATGCTTTTTTTGCATCATCTACCCAAAGTGCTACCACTTTCACCCCATCTCCATGTTTTACTATGTGCTTATTTATTTCCGATTTAGAATTTAGCGGTGTAGTTAGTACCAATTTAATTTTGTCTTGTTTTACTACATACGATACAGAATCTTTAGACCCTGTTTCTAAGCCTTTATAAGCAAAAGATTGAAAACCAAATGCCGATTTATAAAAATGGGCTGCCTGTTTGGCATTCCCCACATAAAACTCGACATAATCTGTTCCCAATAAGGGTAAAAAATCTTGTGCGCCTTCAAATATTTTTTCTAATCCGTAATCTACATTTTTTATATCGCTCATCACTCTATTTTTTTAATGATTTAACCAACTTTTATAATAATCTTCATCTGCAATTTTCATTGCGGCCTCTGTAACCATCAAGGGTTTAAAGGTGTCTACCATTACTGCCAATTCTTCGGTTTCGGTTTTCCCAATACTGCGCTCCATCGCCCCTGGGTGTGGTCCATGCGGTATCCCCGCAGGATGCAAGGTTATTTGTCCGATATCGATATTATTCCTACTCATAAAATCACCAGCCACATAATACAGAACTTCATCAGAATCAATATTACTATGGTTGTAGGGTGCAGGAATTGCTTTTGGGTGGTAATCGTACATTCGAGGTACAAACGAGCAAATTACAAAACCAGCAGCTTCAAAAGTTTGATGTACAGGTGGTGGTTGATGTATACGCCCCGTTATAGGTTCAAAGTCATGGATGGAAAATTTATACGGAAAATTATATCCATCCCAACCAACCACACTAAACGGATGGTAGGCGTAAATATATTCGTGCATCACCTCTTGTTTTTTAACTTTTACTAAAAAATCTCCTGCTTCATTGTAGGTTTCTAATTCGCTTGGCGGATGCATATCTCGTTCACAATAAGGAGCATGTTCTAAATGCTGACCAAACCAATTGCGATATCTTTTTGGTGTGTATATTGGGCTTCTAGATTCAACAATAAACAATCTATTCTCTTCTGTATCAAAATCTATTTGGTATATCATTCCTCGCGGAATTACCAAATAATCTCCGTACTTAAAATCAATATTTCCTAAAAAAGTACGTAATTTACCTGTTCCTTTATGGATGAACAGCACCTCATCGGAATCTGTGTTTTTATAAAAATATTCTCGTAACGATTTTTTGGGTGCAGCCAAACTAATCTGGCAGTCATTATTTACCAATACTGGTATTCTACTTTTTAAATAATCGTCTATAGCAGGTGTTTCAAATCCTCTAAGACTAAGAGATTTCATATTTTTTGCAACTGCAATTTTTGGCGCAACATCATAAGATTTTAAAACCTCTTTTACTTGCGTTGGGCGTTGCGTATGGTATAATAGTGAGGACATCCCGTCGAATCCTATTGTACCGAATAGCTCTTCGTAATAGTAATTATTATCGTCATCTTGAAATACGGTATGACGCTTGGGGGGTATTTTTCCTAGTTGGTGGTATCTTGGCATAATGAATTATTTTAGTGAATAAAAAAAGTGTAACAAATTGGATAAAAAGTAATAATCACTCTGGATTTCTTTTTATCAAAAATTTGAGAAGCAATAATAATTCAGCAAAAAAAGGATTCATTTCACACTTGTTTTTACGATAAAAACAAAGATACTGAATATTTTTATGGATATAAGATTACCGTTTAGAAAAGTAGTATTTATTTTACTTCCACTACCTCCTTTATTTGTGGAGCGTATTTTTTAATGGTTGCTTCTACGCCATTTTTTAAAGTCATTTGGTTTACAGAACAACCAATACAAGCACCTTCAAATCTTATTTTAACAATCTCATTATCAATACCCAATAAAGAAATATTCCCTCCATCAGTTAAAAGGTATGGTCTTATTTCATCCAATGCCTTTTCTACCTTACTTTGTAATTCTACTGCGTTTAACATAACTATCAAATTTTATTTTGCGGCACAGCCTGACATGGTGGTTATTCTCACTACTTCGGTTGGAGGTAAATTTTTATTACGCTTTACCAACTCACTCAACATATTTTGTGCTGTTTCAAAAAATGCTTCTTGTAGTGGCGTACCTTCTTGCAAGGCTACAGGGTGACCAACATCTCCAGATTCTCTAATGCCTTGTACCAAAGGAATTTCTCCTAACAAAGTAGTTTTTAAATCTTCTGCCAAATGTTTTGCTCCGTCTTGTCCAAAGATATAATATTTATTATTAGGCAATTCTTCTGGAGTAAAATAACTCATATTTTCTACAATTCCTAAAACAGGAACGCTAATGCTATCTTGTTCAAACATCGCAACTCCTCTTTTTGCATCCGCTAAAGCGATATTTTGGGGTGTACTTACAATTACCGCTCCAGTAACTGGGATAGCTTGTACAATAGAAAGATGAATATCTCCAGTACCTGGAGGTAAATCAATTAATAAAAAGTCTAACTCCCCCCAATCCGCATCAAAAATCATTTGGTTCAATGCTTTAGATGCCATTGCTCCTCTCCAAATTACCGCTTGATTAGGATCGGTAAAAAAACCTAAAGACAATAACTTAATCCCATAATTTTCTATAGGTTTCATTTTAGATTTACCCTCTACTTTAACTGCCAATGGTTTTTCATTTACTACATCAAACATGATTGGCATAGATGGACCATAAACATCGGCATCTAAAATACCAACTTTAAAACCCATTTTAGATAGTGAAATGGCCAAATTAGCGGTTACAGTTGATTTACCAACCCCACCTTTACCAGAAGCCACCGCAATCATATTCTTAATTCCAGGAATTTCTTTTCCACGAATAATATTGGGTTGTTTTTCGGAAGGGGCATCCACTTTTACATTGACTTTTACATCAATTTTTTGATCGACTTCTCTGTGAATCGCTTTCATAATTTCAACTTCTAGCTTTTTTTTAGCTTGCAAAGTTGGATTATTACTTTTTACATCTACCAAAACTTCTTTTTCAAAAATAACGATATTGGTAACGGCACCACTTTCTACTAAATTTCTACCTTCACCGGGACTAGTAATTTTTTCTAAAGCGCTGTATATATCTTGTTTTTTAAAACCCATCCGTCTTTTTAATTAAAATCATTCTAAACAACAAAGATACTAACTTATATCAAAGTAAGGAGTTTAATTTTTTGGTTTCTTAGGGCTGAATGGTAAAAGATTCAATCAGCTCCCAATTTGCTTTCGCATCTAAAATATTTTTAAAATAGAACACCTTTTCAGGCTGCTGTTTTAATAAATAATTCCCAGTATCCCATATGCCGTTTTTATTGGTGTCGTATATAATTCGCACCATGTATTTATTGGGTTCTAAATTTTCAAAGCTGTATTCTTGCTGGTGTTCTGCATAGAAATCAGCTTTGACTCTACCCTTACTATCAATTAATTGTACAATAATTGGGTAACTTTTTACATTGTTTATGGTTAAAAACAAAGAGCTATAATTGCTAGGTTTTTTAGTGCTAAAAGATATTTGTAACGTATCGTTAACTACTTCAAAAAAATCAGTTACAGCCTCTGGAAACAATTCTAGCGTATATTTTTGGGTAGGTTCTTTTTTAAAATAAAAATTTATTTCGTTTTTGAACTTAGAAATGCTTGTTTGGTAATCAACTTTTACAGAATCTTGGTCGATAAAATAAATTTTAGAAGTATCAATTTTTGCAATAGGATTGTTGGTTTTTATCCTCAAAGTATCTCTTAAATTTAATGTTCCCGACATACTTGACGCGTCTAAATATAAGGAATCTAGCTCTTCCTCCCTTAAAGTAACCTTCACTGTATCCAATACCTTTGTATGAGATCTGGTAAATAATAAGGAATCCTTATCAAAATTTTTAAAATAGTAATGCAAGGTGTCTTTTTCCTTATCCAAAGCTTTAACATATTGGTAATTCTGTGGTAAGTCAGAAATGGCCTCCACATCAAAATTATTTGGCAATCCTTCGTAACCAAATACTATATGCCCTTTAGATATTTCTTTAGGTTTTGAGGGAAGGTTAAAATCTAAAATTTCTTTAAAAATAGCTATTTCGTGAATTTTTAAAGTATCTACAGGCACAGTAACAAAGTCTGAATAAAAACCTATCTCATCAGATTTTGGTTCGTATTTATAATTTTTGTTATTATCTTTAATTGCCAACAACAAGTATTTACCCGCTTTGATATTGGTTATATTCCAACGTACACTATCTAAAACCGTACCTACATACATAGGTTTTTCATTATAAATAATGGAATCGTTAAAGCTTTCATTTACTTCGTAAAGCATAATGGTAGGCTTTTCTTTTTTGTCCAATTCCAAGTCAAAAGCATGTTTGATATACCCCCTTATTTCAAGAGAATCTAT
>JAUIAA010000189.1 GCA_030425715.1 Bacteroidia bacterium
ATATCTATTTTCTCGCCTGGTAGAATTAATTTTATTGGAGAACATACAGATTACAATGACGGTTATGTTTTACCAGCAGCAATAAACAAAGGCATAATATGTGCAATACAAAAAAGCAAAAACAATTTTAGTACTATTATTGCTTTAGATGATAATAAAAAACATACTTTTTCAATTGATGAAATTAAGCCAATTTACAACGGGGGGTGGAAAAATTATATTTTAGGAATTCTTTTTGAAATTAAAAAAACAAGAAATTTATCTTCCAACTTTGATTTAGTATTTGCTGGAGATATACCTAGTGGCGCTGGATTATCTTCTTCTGCTGCCTTAGAAAATAGTGTAGTTTACGGGCTAAATAAGGTGTTTAATTTAGGCTTTAACAAAGAAGAAATGGTTTTTATTTCACAACGAGCCGAACACAATTTTGTAGGTGTTAAATGTGGAATTATGGATCAATACACCAGTATGTTTGGTAAAAAGAATAAAGCATTATTTTTAGATTGCCGTGCAATCCAAGCTAAGGCAATCAAAATTAATTTTAAGGAGTATCATATTTTATTAATCAACTCAAATGTAAAACACAATCTTTCTAGCAGTGCATATAATGATAGAAGATTGGTTTGCGAAAAAGTTGCAGAACTACTGCAAATTAAAGCACTAAGAGATACAAATGAAGATAATTTATCACAAATAAGAGATAAAATTTCTTCTACTGATTACCAAAAAGTACTCTATGTAATCCAAGAAAATAACAGAGTAAAACAAGCTTTTAAAGCACTTAAAAACGAGGATTTACATCTTTTTGGAAAATTGTTGTACGAATCACATTATGGATTAAAACACCAATACAATGTAAGTTGTGATGAGCTTGATTTTTTGGTAGACGAAGCGCAAAAAAGTGAGTTTGTTATAGGGGCTAGAATGATGGGAGGCGGATTTGGAGGTTGTACTATAAACCTTATCCAAAAATCTAAAACTGCAGCATTTAAAAATAAAGTTCTACAATCATACCAAAAGAAATTTGGCACAACTTGCTCTTTTTATAAGGTTAAACTATCTCAAGGAACTTATTTATTAAATTCATAAACTCAAACCAACCTTTAATTATTTTTTTTGCATTAAAAGCTCAATTTCATCAATTTCTATCGGCATTTTTTGTGTAAGATTGATATTGCCATTTTCAGTAATTAAGTAATCATTTTCTAACCTACACCCTACACCCTCTTCTGGTATATAAATTCCTGGCTCACAAGTAAGTACATTGCCCACCGCAAAAGGTTTTGCATACAAACCAACATCGTGAACATCCAAACCTAAATGATGCGCAGTACTGTGCATAAAATACTTTTTATACAAAGGGTTTTTAGGATTTTGTTGTGCTACCTCACTAGCTTTTAGCAAACCTAAATTTATCAGCTGTTGCTCTACAATATTTGCCATTTTTTTTTCGTACTCTTCGGGTAAAACTCCTGGTTTTAATAATTTACTTCCCTCTTTCAAACAAAATAAAACCGCTTGATACACTTCCTTTTGTCGCTTGGAAAATTTGCCATTTACAGGAATACAACGTGTAGTATCGCTATTGTAATTGGCATAACATACTCCAAAATCGAGTAAAACCATATCGCCATCTTTACAAATACTATCATTGGTATTATAATGCAATGCACAGGCATTTCGCCCAGAAGCCACAATTGGTTTAAAAGCATGTCGGGTAGCTCCAGATTTAACCAAATTATAAGTCAACTCCGCTTCCAATTCATACTCTTTAATATTTGGTTTAATGGTTTGTAATACTCTTAAAAAACCATTAATACTTATATCTGCAGCTTGTTGAATTAAGTCAATTTCTTGTTCTGATTTAATTGGACGCAGTTCTCTAGTAATTTTTGCGGCACGATAATAGTCGTGTAATGGATACTTTTGTTTGCACCATTTAATCAGTCTATCTTGTTGGGTTTCTTGGTCTTTTGTTACCCTTTTTAAGTGTTCGTTATGTCCCAAATAAAACCCATCGGCTTCAAAAGCCATGTATTGCAATAATTTTTCAAAATCATGTCGCCACTCTACACGTTCTATTCCCGAAATATCAGTAGCTTGGGTTTTGCTAAGCTTTTCCCCATCCCATATTTTTATTTGTTCATTGGTTTCGGTTACAAATAAAATAGCTTTATTTTCTTCCTTTGCTGCATCAGGATATAAAACCAAAATAGTATCCTCTTGATCTATTCCGCTCAAATAAAACAAGTCATTATTTTGCGTAAATCCCATTACATCATCTGCATTATTATGTTTCACATCATTAGATGTTAATATAGCAATGGTATTGGGTTGCATTTTGGCAACAAAATTAGCTCGGTTTTTTATAAATAATGTATTTGGTATTTTATCGTAGCGCATATTTTAAAATTTTCTGTCGGGGTGAAAAGGCTTTAAATCTAGTGATGTTTTTTTACCAGAAATCACCTCAGTTACCAATTTACCAGTAGCAGGGCCTAAACTCCAACCCATCATGGCATGCCCTGTAGCCATGGTTAAATTTTCACATTTTTCAGATTTCCCTATATAAGGCAACCCGTCTGGAGAACAAGGTCTCAACCCACTTTTAGCATTAGAAATTTCGGTAGGTTTTATTTTTAATCCGTTATAAAATTGCTCTGCAGCTTTTGCTATGGCATTTACCCTAACTGGATTAATTTGATGGTTCATTTCCCCGAGTTCCATGGTACCTGCAAAGCGTGTAAATCCATGCATTGGAGTAACTGCAACTTTTGCCTCTACCAATATTGCAGGTATTTTGATTCCTATGGGTTGTTCTGTATTGATGCGATATCCTTTTCCCGCTTGTAGCGGAATTTTTATTCCCATTTTTTTTACCAATGTAGAACTCCATGTTCCTGCGGCCAATACAAACTCATGTGCAGTAATGGTTTGCGTAGAAGTTTTAATTTCTTTTATTTTTCCTTTATCTAATTCTAAATCTTCAACAGATTCTTGTATAAATTGAACTCCAACAGATTTTAAATACGCAATCATTTTATGCATATACTGATTGGGAGTCATATGTGCATCGCAATCAAAATAAACAGCACCTTTGATATTATAATTTACATTAGGTTCTAATGCTTGTACTTCAGATTTATCTAAATTTTGCACATGAAGTCCTGCGGCAATTCCTTGTTTTCCAATTTCCCATTCTGCTTCTCCTACTGCATCAGTTTGATAGCACATCAACAACCCTTTTCTGTCATACTGAAAATCAAACTCTTTACTTTTTTTAATTTCCTCGTATAAATCTCTACTCAATAAATTGATGTCTTTGATTACAGGAATTGCCTTTGCTACTTTTTTAGGTGTAGCCGATTTTTTAAAAGCCCAGGCCCATTGTAAAAAATCTAAATCCATTTTAGGTTTTACATAAAACGGACTTGACGGATTAAACATCCATTTTAAGCCTTTACTAATCATTCCGGGAGCCGCAAGTGGAATAAAATGACTTGGAGTAATATATCCAGCATTGACATAAGACGCTCCAGATTTCATATCCGATTTATCAATAATAGTAACTTGATATCCCTCTTTGTGTAAATAATAGGCAGTGCTCAACCCAATAATTCCACCTCCAATAACAACAACTTTTTTACTCATTACACGCTTTTCTATAACAACTTTAAACTATAATTAAATTACCTGAAATCCATGTGCATAAGGGTCATCTTCCTCATCAATAATAATATTGTTATACCCATAAACTTTTGCCCAACCCTGAATACTTGGCACAATTGCTGGCTTACCGCTTAAAGTAGTTTCCTTTTCAACTCTACCTATAAACTTGCTCCCAATAAAACTTTCGTGGATAAATTCTTCGCCCAATTTCAATTTCCCTTTGGCATATAATTGCGCCATTCTAGCAGAGGTACCTGTACCACAAGGGCTTCTATCTATGGCCTTATCGCCATAAAACACTGCATTTCGCCCAGTAGAAGAACTATCTATAGGATTTCCTGTCCATAGCATATGGCTTACATCTCTAAAAGTATCATTCTCTGGATGGATAAACCAATCTGGATATTTCTCATTAATTCGATCTCGAACCACTTGCGAATATTGGATTATTTTGCTTGCGGTAAAATTGTGTACGCCACTAAAATTTGCTTGCGGATCAACTATAGCGTAATAATTTCCGCCATAAGCTACATCAAAAATTAATTCGCCTAATTCTGGACAATCTACTGTTAAACCTTCGGCTGCCAAATAACTTTTTACATTGGTTAAACGCACCCAGTCTACTTTTTTTCCTGTTTGCTGGTAATCGATTAAGACCAATCCAGCGGGCGCTTCCATACGTATTTTCCCGGGTACTTTTGGCGTTATTAGACCTTCTTCTATCGCAATAGTAATGGTTCCAATAGTGCCATGACCGCACATAGGCAAACAGCCTGAGGTTTCTATAAATAAAATGGCAACGTCGTTTTCGGGTTGATGTGGCGGAAATAAAATACTCCCACTCATCATATCATGACCACGAGGCTCGAACATTAAGCCTTTTCGAATCCAATCGAATTCTTTTAAAAAATGCTGACGCTTTTCGCTCATGGTATCTCCCACTAGAAGAGGTCCACCACCAGCAACTACACGTACCGGATTTCCGCAAGTAT
>JAUIAA010000190.1 GCA_030425715.1 Bacteroidia bacterium
ACAATGCTTAATCCCTCTTGCTGACCAGAACGGACAAGGAATGGGCGGTATACTTCAATACCGTTGATGTAAACTAGATTTTCATCAAAATTACCACCTCTAACATTGTATTGTGTACTGAGTTCGTTATTAAAACTAACTCCAGGTAAAGTTTTTAAAATACTTTCAATACTGGCATTGGCACTAGGTAATTTTTTTGCTAAGTCTGCGTCAATATTTGTAATCCCTGCCGCTTCTGCTTTTTGGTTTTTTACTACAACCTCTTCAATTTCTTCAGTTTTTGGGTTTAATTTTGGATTGTATTGCAAGGTTTTACCTTTAGGGATACGTACTCGTTTGGTGTGGCTTTGAAAAGATAAATGACTATAGGTAACACTTATCATCTTTCCTGACGGCACTATTAGTTCATAATAGCCTTTATTGTTTGTTGAAGTTCCTATATTATTTACTTGTATAGATACATTGCTAATGGGTTTGCCTTGTAAATCGGTTACCACCCCTTCTATAGTTGCATTTTGAGCAATAAGACTAGAAAGTAGGAATAAAAAACAAACAAAAAATGTTAGGATAGTTTTCAACAGTTGGCTAGTTTATTTTTCTAACAAATGTACTTGTAAAAGTAGTGGAATTATTTACATTATCGGTTACTACTACTTTTAATTGATGGTTAGAGCCAGATAATTTTTCATCGTCAAAATAATAGGTTAAAGTGTTTCTTTTTGGATTGTATTCCATTAAGATCCATTTGCCATTTATTTCGCCACGATAAGATTTTATTCCAGAACCGCTATCGGATATTTTTAAACGAATATAAGAGGATTTGTTTAGTATTTCGTTGTTTTTGAAATTAACCCCATAAATTTTAGGATCGTCTTTATCAGATTTAATTGTAAAGTTACCTAAACTTTTACTTGAAGCATAGATTTTATTTTCTTTATGCCTTGTTTTTAGGTAGGAGCTTTTATTGTACTTGTTAATTCGCGCGATATAGAGTTGCCCTCTTTCTTCCATTGGATATTTGTCTACATTAAAAGTGATTGTAAAATAATTTTGTACAGGCACTGTGTTGTTATGCAATTTTGCAATCCCATTTTTGTAAGCATAATCAAAATAAAAATCTTCATAAAAAATATTTTTAGGAAAATTAACTTGTACAATGCTATCAGAAATTTTGTTTACTTGTGTACTTTTAAAATAGTAAGGTGTTTTTTTAATGGTTTTGGCTAATAAAATAGTGTCTTTTTTCCCTTTAACAGGAATGGTTAGTTTGGTTTGATTGCCTTCAAAATCTTTTGCTGTAATTACCACTTGGTAATCTAAACTATCTTTTACTTCAATAAAGCCCTTGTTTTTAAGGGTTTTATACAAGCTTAACTTATTGGCTTTATGGTTAACAAAACATTTTTGAACCCTTTGGTTTAAGCGAGCATATCTACTGTAGTCAATATAAGAATTGATGAATCTCGATTCACTAAATGAAAATTTATCCGCCTTAAATTCAAATTGTTTTTTGCCATTGACTTCCATACTTAGGCTATACAATCCGTTTTTATTAATTGCACCATCAAGCCTGTCGTAAGCATTTACTCCAAATCCAATTTCACCATATGCCGAAATAGGGTTTGCTTTTAAATCTCCATTTTGTAATCTCTGCAATACTAAATCAATAGTTTTGTTAGATTGATTTGCTTGTGAAGTATCGTTTTTAGAATACACAAATGCGGATTGAATAGCTGGTTTTTTATGGTCGGGTAATTTTACCCCAAAAAGCATAGGGTTGATAATATTGGCTTTTACATCTCTAATTTCATAATGTAAATGCGGACCTCCAGAACTACCCGAATTACCACTCCAAGCAATCACTTCCCCTTTTTCTAATTTAATTTCATTGGGTTTTGGGTATAATTTTATTTCAAAGCTTTCTTTTTGGTATTGTTTTTCTTTAACAAAAGCTTCAATTTTTGGAGAAAATTTTTTTAAATGCCCATAAACCGTTGTATAACCATTTGGATGGGTAATGTATAAAGCATTGCCATAGCCCCAATGTGCTACACTAATTCTAGAGATATAACCTTGCGCAGCAGCTACTACTTCTAAACCTTCTCTTTGCTGGGTTTTGATATCTAAACCAGCATGAAAATGATTGGAACGTAACTCACCAAAAGTTCCTGACAAAACCAATGGAATGTTCAAAGGGTTGATAAAATAATCCTTTGGATAGTTTTGCTGTCCGTACCCCAAAGTAGCGCAACTAATAATAAGAAAAAAGGCAATTTTTTTTAGCATAATTTTGCTAAAATAGAAATTAGATGTGATACAAAAAAATATGTTTTTAAGTGTTTATCTATCAATATTTTGAAGAATATATAATTTTATTGTGACAAAATAGTTGTTTAATTGTTATAGGTATATTAAATTTGTTGCAATTGTTTGATTCTTTGAGTTGATGAATAATTTATCGCAAATAGTAAATTCACTTGATGGTAAAGTACTTAAGTTGTTGCGGGAGCACAATGAGCTAAAATCTAAAAATGCACAGTTACAATTGCAAAATGAAGATTTGCAAAAACAAGTAACTGAACAAAGTCAAGAAATTAATGAATTGCAGCGAGAATTTGAATCGTTAAAAATTGCAAATGCAATGGTAGGCAGCAAAGAAGACAAGCACATAACTAAACTCAAAATAAATGCATTAATTCGCGAAATTGATAAATGTATAGTTCAATTAAGTGATTAGAATAAAAAATGGATACCAGCCTTAAAATAAAAGTTACAATAGGAGATAGGGTATATCCATTAACAATATCTGGAGAAGGGGAAGAAGAGGGAATTAGAACTGCGGTAAAAAAAATTAATGAGCTCATTAAAAAATTTGAGCAAAATTATGCAGTGAGAGATAAACAAGATGTATTGGCAATGTGTGCTTTGCACTTTGCTTCTCAAAAAGAAATACAAAGTGTTTATAATGAGTTAGATGCTAAAAATATTGAAAATAAATTACGAGAAATTAATAGTTTATTAGATTCTCAACTTAAATAAGTTCTTTTAAAATATAACAATTACTGCCTACATTAGTTATTTGTTTAATAAACTCAACACTATCAAATTAAAAAGAATGAGTTTTATTGTAAAAGCGGGCCTAGTTTGATTTCATTCATAGGATACTTGATCAATAAATTAGTTCTAAACTTGTGAACAGGAGTTTACAAAACCGTAACCGATGTAGGCTTTTTTTATGCAATAAATATGACAACAACCACTATAATAATAGGAATAATAGCTTTAGCAGTAGGATTTATCATTGCCAAGGTTTTAGAAAAAAACAAAGCTTCCTCTACTTTAAAAAATGTAAAAAAGCAATCTGCTGCTATGATAAAAGAAGCAAAGGTAGAGGCAGAAGCAATTAAGAAAGATAAGATTTTACAAGCCAAAGAAAAATTTATTGAGCTAAAAGCTGAGCACGAAAAAGTTATTTTATCAAGGGATAAAAAAATAAATGAAACGGAAAAAAGGATTAGAGAAAAAGAATCAAAAGTTTCGTTAGAATTAGACAGAAATAAAAAGCTAAACAACAGCATAGAAGCCAAAGAAAAAGATTATAACTACCGTTTAGAATATTTAGAAAAGAAAAAAAACGAGCTAGATAAACTACATAAAAACCAAGTATTACAACTAGAAACCATTTCGGGATTTTCTGCAAGTGATGCTAAAAAAGAGCTGGTAGAAACTTTAAAAGCAGAAGCTAAATCAGATGCTATGGCTTTTATCCAAAGTACCATGGAAGAGGCAAAATTAACTGCCCAACAAGATGCCAAAAAAATTATTTTAAATACCATTCAAAGAATTGGTGTAGAACAAACTATTGACAATTGTGTGTCGGTTTTTAATTTAGAAAACGATGATGTAAAGGGGAGAATTATAGGTAGAGAAGGAAGAAATATTCGAGCCATTGAGGCTACTACTGGTGTTGAAATTATTGTAGATGACACACCAGAGGCAATTATTCTATCTTGTTTTGATCCAGTTAGGAGAGAAATTGCCAGACTTTCTTTACATAAATTGGTTACCGATGGTAGAATTCACCCAGCTAGAATTGAAGAGGTTGTTGCTAAAACTACCAAAGAAATCAACCAAGAAATTATTGAAGTTGGTAAGCGTACCGTAATTGATTTAGGAATTCATGGATTACACCCAGAGTTGATTAAAACAGTTGGGAGAATGAAATATCGTTCTTCATACGGTCAAAACTTATTACAGCACTCAAGAGAGGTTGCAAACCTTTGTTCTGTAATGGCTGTGGAATTAGGCTTGAACCCTAAAATTGCCAAAAGGGCAGGATTACTACACGATATTGGAAAAGTGCCTGATACAGATACAGAGTTACCACATGCGATACTCGGAATGCAGTGGGCTGAAAAATACAATGAAAAACCAGATGTATGCAATGCCATTGGAGCACACCATGATGAAATAGAAATGAAATCGTTATACGCACCAATTATTCAGGTTTGTGATGCTATTTCTGGTGCAAGACCTGGCGCAAGACGCCAAGTAATTGACTCCTATATTCAAAGATTAAAAGAATTAGAAGATGTTGCTTTTGGGTTTAATGGAGTACAAAAGGCTTATGCTATTCAGGCAGGTAGA
>JAUIAA010000191.1 GCA_030425715.1 Bacteroidia bacterium
ATGAACATGGCCATTTGTGATGCTTATATCAATGTGTTCGACAACAAAATATACTACAATCATTGGAGACCATATACGGCGATTCGTTGGGCTGCTAATGATGGAAATAAGGATACAGCACCAGACCTTGAGTGGAATAATCTGCATAAACATACCTATCCATTTCCGTCCTATCCATCGGCACATGGCGAAGCTAGTACAGCGGCAACAACCGTTTTGGCCAATACCTTTGGAAAAGGAAATGACTACAAATTTACCATGACACAAAAAGAAGTGGATAGTGCAGGCTTCTTTTCCGGGAAAATGAAAATGGATCCACCAACACGTACGTTTAATAGTTTTTTAGAAGCAGGCATGGAAGCTGCTATGTCACGTGTTTATTTAGGTATCCATTTTAGATATGACTCGGAGGAAGGCTATAAACTCGGAAGAAAAGTTGGCAACTATGCGACCGATAATTTTTTAAAGCCCATCCAACAAAGTAATTGATTGTTATAGATTGATTATCTTCGCATGAAAGATTTTCAATCCATTTGAACACGAAAGTTAAACATACAAACCTCATAAAAACCGAAGCCAAACGCCTCGGTTTTTTGTCCTGTGGTATCAGTAAAGCAGCATTTTTAGAAGAAGAAGCTCCAAGGCTAGAGCAATACCTTCAAAAAAATATGCATGGAGAAATGCAGTATATGGAGAACCATTTTGATAAGCGTCTCGACCCAACAAAACTGGTTGAGGGTTCAAAATCGGTCATTTCGTTATTGTTGAATTACTTTCCGCAAGAAACACAAACCGAAAACAGCTATAAGCTATCCAAATACGCTTACGGAACCGATTATCACTTCGTTATCAAAGACAAACTCAAATCACTATTGCATTTTATTCAAGATGAAATAGGTGAGGTCCATGGTCGTGCTTTTGTAGATTCCGCTCCAGTTTTAGACAAAGCTTGGGCGGCAAAATCGGGATTAGGTTGGATTGGCAAACACAGTAATTTGCTTACACAGCAAGTGGGTTCCTTCTATTTTATTGCCGAATTGATTATTGATTTAGAGTTAGAATATGACACTCCTACAACCAACCATTGTGGCACTTGTACAGCTTGCATTGATGCTTGTCCAACACAAGCCATTACAGAACCTTACGTAGTGGATGGCAGTAAATGTATTTCTTATTTTACCATAGAATTAAAAAATGAATTACCAACAGCAATGAAAGGTAAGTTTGATGATTGGATGTTTGGTTGTGATGTATGTCAAGATGTATGTCCTTGGAATCGATTTTCCAAACCACATAACGAACCCCTATTCAATCCACAGCCTGAATTACTCGATATGAATAAAAAAGATTGGGAAGAAATCACACAAGAGGTTTTTAGTGCAATATTTAAAAAATCTGCTGTAAAACGCACAAAATTTAGTGGTTTAAAAAGAAATATTAAATTTTTAAAACCATAGAAAGTTGTAATTTTATGTCTAATAGATATAAAAAATATACCTTTGTAGGTTAAAATTTTCAAATCTGAAATAGATGAGTAAAAAAGTCAAGAAAAGCGATGCCTTACATTACCACGAATTTCCAACTCCTGGTAAAATTCAAGTATTACCCACCAAAAAACACAGTACACAACGCGATTTATCTTTAGCCTATTCTCCAGGCGTGGCAGAGCCTTGCTTGGCTATTGCCGATAATCCTGAAGATGTATACAAGTATACCGCCAAAAGCAATCTGGTTGCTGTAATTTCTAACGGTACTGCAGTTTTAGGACTTGGAGATATTGGTCCCGAAGCCTCAAAACCAGTAATGGAAGGTAAAGCCTTACTCTTTAAAATTTTTGCCGATATTGATGTATTTGATATTGAAGTAGATGCAACCGATGTAGACAAGTTTGTTGAAACCGTAAAAGCCATTGCTCCAACCTTTGGAGGTATTAATTTAGAAGATATCAAGGCACCTGAAGCTTTTGAAATTGAAACCAGATTGAAAGAGGAATTAGACATTCCTGTGATGCACGACGACCAACATGGAACGGCAATTATTTCGGCAGCAGCCCTTAAAAACGCCTTAGAATTAGCCGAAAAAAAGCCCGAAGATGTGCTTATTGTAATTAATGGAGCTGGAGCTGCAGCAATTTCTTGTACCAAATTATATGTAAAATTAGGGGTAAAAAAAGAAAATATTGTAATGTGCGATAGCAAAGGAGTGATTAGAAAAGACCAAAAAAATCTCTCCAAACAAAAACAAGAATTCGCAACCAGCCGGGATTTAACTACCTTAGAAGAAGCGATGAACAATGCCGATGTTTTAATCGGTTTATCCATAGGTAATATCGTTACCCCAGCAATGTTAAAAACCATGGCAAAAAACCCAATAGTTTTTGCCTTAGCAAACCCAGATCCAGAGATCAATTACAACTTAGCCATAAAAACCCGAAAGGATATTATTATGGCTACTGGTAGGTCGGATCATCCAAATCAGGTAAATAATGTACTTGGATTTCCATTTATTTTTAGAGGAGCATTAGACGTTCGAGCCACAAAAATTAATGAAGAAATGAAAATGGCTGCCGTACATGCCTTAGCAGATTTAACCAAAGCCAATGTTCCTGAACAAGTAAATATTACTTACAATGAAAAAAATATAAAATTTGGAAAAAACTATATCATTCCCAAACCATTTGATACTAGATTGATTAGCGAAATTCCACCAGCAATTGCAAAAGCAGCGATGGAATCAGGAGTTGCAAGAAAACCTATTACCAATTGGGATGCCTATCGTGAGGAATTAGAAGAACGATTGGGTACCGGTAGTAAATTAATGCGTTTGATTACCAGCCGTGCAAAATCAGACCCTAAAAAAGTAGTATTTGCCGAAGCAGATCATTTAAATGTGTTAAAAGCTGCCCAAATTACTTATGATGAAGGAATTGCAATTCCAATATTATTAGGGGATAAAGAAGTGATTTCAGAATTGATGAAGGAATTAGATTTTGAAGCAGACAGTGAAACAGATATTGAAATTATCGACCCAAAATGTAGTAGCGAAGACAAAAGACGAAATCATTTTGCCGATGCGTACTTTGAACGAAAACAACGTAAGGGGCTTACTTTATTAGAAGCACAAAAGTGGATGCGTGAACGCAATTACTTTGCTGCCATGATGGTAAACGAAAACTATGCAGATGCCTTGGTAACCGGTTTTTCTAGAAGTTATCCTACCGTTGTAAAACCTATGATTGAGCTCATTGGAAAAATAAAAGGCATAAAAAAAGTAGCTGCCACTAATTTGATGTTGACAGATCGAGGCCCATTATTTTTATCGGATACGGCAATAAATATTAGTCCGGATGTTCAAGAATTAATAGAAATTACTAGGATGACTAATAAAACCATGAAACTATTTGGTTTACAACCCAATTTAGCCATGGTTTCTTTTTCTAACTTTGGCTCTTCTAAGTCAGATTCTGCTACAAAAATGAATAAAGCAGTAAGTTATTTACACAATAATTATCCTGAGATCTGTATTGATGGAGAATTGCAAGCTGATTTTGCTTTAAATACTACAATGAGAGCCGAAAAGTTTCCGTTTTCTAAAATCCAAAATAAAAAAGTGAACGGACTGATATACCCTAACTTAGAAGCGGCAAATATTAGTTATAAATTATTAAAGGAAATTCATAAAGCCGAATCTATTGGCCCAATAATTATGGGCTTACAAAAACCTGCACATCTTTTGCAATTGGGTGCTAGTGTTGACGAAATTGTAAATATGGTTTGTATTGCCGTAGTTGATGCCCAAGAAAGAGAAAAGTTAAAACAATAAACCCTACATTTGGTAGCAATTTTTAAGCAAAAAATATGATCTCACATATTCGAGGAAAATTAGTTGAAAAATATACTACCCATGTAGTTGTAGAATGTAACGGATTGGGATACCATTTGCCAATTTCCTTACAAACTTTTACTTCTATTGGAGAGGAAGAAAATGTAAAATTATTTACTTACTTAAATATCCGCGAAGACGCACATATTTTATACGGCTTTGCTACCAAGATAGAAAGAGAAATATTTAAATTGTTAATTTCAGTTTCTGGTGTTGGTCCCAGTACGGCAATAACCATGCTTTCGTCTATGAATACAGATGAAATTCAACAAGCTATAGGAAGTGAAGATGTTGCTAAAATTAAATCTGTTAAAGGAATTGGCGAAAAAACAGCACAACGTGTAATTGTAGATTTGAAAGATAAAATTTTAAAAACTTATGAAATTTCGCAAGAAATTCCACTCTCGAACAATACAATTAAAAATGAAGCGTTAACAGCATTAGAAGTCCTTGGCTTTGCTAGAAAAAGAGTAGACAAAATAATACAAGTTATCATTCAAGAATCTCCAAATATTAATTTGGAAGATTTGATTAAAAAAGCGCTTAAAAACTTGTAAAAGTTGGTGAGAATTAAACCCTATAAATACACCTTTTTGTTTATTTCCGTTGTACTGCTTTTCTGTGCAACAACCCTTTCGGCTCAAATAAATTCTACAAATAATTCGGTAAACAACAATAAATCAAATACTTCTGTATTTTCCGATACTATTCCCGATTTAAAATACCATTTTAAAAGCAAGCAAAAAGGAGGTCTTT
>JAUIAA010000192.1 GCA_030425715.1 Bacteroidia bacterium
AGGAGTTCCTTCCTTTCCGGATTATGGAAGATTTTGGGAAATTGTAGACAAGTTAAATGTTACCCATTTCTATACAGCACCAACCGCCATTAGAGCATTAGCAAGACATCCACTTAGCTTAGTAGAAAAACATGATTTATCTAGTTTAAAAGTATTAGGATCTGTTGGTGAGCCTATTAATGAGGAAGCTTGGCATTGGTACAACGATAATATTGGAAAAACAAAATGCCCTATAGTAGATACCTGGTGGCAAACAGAAACTGGTGCCATGATGATTTCGCCAATAGCAGGAATTACTCCTACCCGACCAACATTTGCAACACTTCCATTACCTGGTGTACAACCCATTTTAAGGGATGAAAATGGGGAGGAAATTCCGTTTAAAAATGTAGCATCAGATGGGCGATTGGCTATGAAAGCACCATGGCCTTCTATTGCAAGAACCATTTATGGTAACCATCAGCGATATAAAGAAACTTACTTTTCTACCTATCCAAATATGTATTTTACTGGCGATGGTGCTTACCGTGATGCTTCTGGAAATTTTAGAATTACAGGTCGTGTAGACGATGTAGTAATTGTTTCTGGTCATAATTTGGGTACAGCTCCTATAGAAAATGCTGTAGATGAACACGAGGCTATTGTAGAATGTGCCGTTGTAGGATTCCCGCACGACATCAAAGGAAACGCATTGTATGCTTTTGTCACCAAATACGATAATATTACAACTTCTGATGATGATTTACGCGCAGAAATTAACGCTTTAATTACCAATACAGTTGGTGCAATTGCCAAGTTAGATAAAATTCAATTTGTTTCTGGATTACCAAAAACTAGGTCTGGAAAAATAATGCGTAGAATCTTGCGAAAAATCGCTTCAAAAGACACCTCAAATATGGGAGATATTTCTACGCTGTTAAATCCAGAAGTAGTAGAAGAAATTAAGAAATCTGCATTATAAAAAATATTTTTTCATTTACAAAGTCGTCTAATTTTTTAAAATGGACGACTTTTTTTATATAATATTACACCTACATTTATATCATATTCGTAAAGTAACTATTAATTTTTTACAAATAACATTTATTTTCCCTATCTTTAGAAAGTGACAATTATCATTTTATATGATAAGTGTTATTCAGAACTTAGTGCTCTTATTAAATCATATTTATATGCCAATAAAAAGTTATTTAGCGCATCCACATGATGGGAAATATGAACAAATGGTGTTAGACATTTCCCAAATAAATAATTGTGACATCATCCCTTCAGAAAATAAAGAAATAGCAGTTGTAGTTACAGATTCTTTAAATGACCATCAAGATAAAGAACTACAAAACGAAATAAATACCCTAAAAAGTTTAAAAATGTTGTCTATGGTTTCAGGTTTTGAAACTGAATAAATATTAAGCAATGGTTCCACAAAAGATTACGAATAGAAGAGATTTTTTAAAAAAAATGGCAGCTACTTCTGCAATGACTGCAGCCGCCACCTTATTTCCAGGAATAATTTTCGCCGATGAGCAAATTAAAAACATTAGCAATTCTAAATCGATAAAATGGACCAAATCCCCCTGTAGATTTTGCGGTGTAGGCTGTGGTGTGCTAATAGGCGTAGATAATGGGAAGGCTGTAGCTGTAAAAGGAGACCCTAACTCTTCTGTAAATAAAGGACTTTGTTGTGTTAAAGGTTATCACCAAACTATTTGTATGTATGCCAAAGACAGGTTAACAAAACCTTTGGTAAAGAAGAATGGGACTTATGTAGAAACTTCGATGGAAGAAGCGCTTGATTTAGTAGCTTCAAAAATGAAAGAAACTATTGAAAAACACGGTAAAGATTCGGTTGCCATGTATACCTCTGGGCAATCTACTATTCCAGAAGGTTATGTTGCTTCCAAATTTATGAAAGGTGCCATTGGTACCAATAATTTAGATTGTAATGCTAGATTATGTATGGCCAGTGCCGTAACAGGTTTTTTAACCTCTTTTGGTGCCGATGAACCTATGGGCTGCTATGAAGATATTGATAATGCTGATATCTTTATTACTTGGGGTAACAATATGGCGGAAATGCATCCAGTATTGTTTTCAAGAATGTTGGACCAACGCCTAAAAAGAAAGGTAACTATTATTGATTTTGCCACAAGAACGACCCGTTCCAGTATGGCTTCAGATAAATCTATATTATTTATTCCTCAAACTGATCTAGCAATTGCCAATGCCATAGCCTATGAAATTATAAATAACGGTTGGGTAAATGAAGAATTTGTAAAAGAACATTGTTCCTTTAAAAAAGGATTGACCAATATCGGTTATGGTACTGAAGATAATTTTAGCTTTAATGATAAGCCAGAAGCAATAAACTTTGAAGAATACAAAGAATTTTTAAACGATTATACTCCTGAAAAAGTTTCTAAAATGTCGGGGGTTTCGGTTAAAGATATCAAGTACTTAGCTGCACAATACGGAAATGCCAATAAAAAAGTAGTTTCTTTTTGGTGTATGGGTCTTAACCAACATACTCGCGGAACTTGGGTAAATAATTTAGTATATAATATCCATTTATTAACTGGCAAAATTTCAACGCCTGGGAACAGTCCGTTTTCTTTAACAGGACAACCAAGTGCTTGTGGTACTGCACGTGAAGTAGGTACATTTACCCATAAGTTACCTCATGGTGTAGTAACCAACCCTGAACATAGAGCTGCAGCAGCAAAAATTTGGAAAGTTCCCGTAGAAAGAATTCCATCGAAACCTACCTATCATGCTACCGAAATGTTTAGAGCTTTAGATAGAGGGGATATTAAATTTATTTGGACACAAGTAACCAATCCAATGGTATCCTTACCCAAGGTTGGAAGATACTCTAAAGGAGCTGAAAAAGACGACAGATTTGTTGTGGTTTCTGATGTATTTCCTACACCTACAAGCGATGTGGCTGATGTTATTTTACCCGCCGCTTGGCATATTGAAAAAGGAGGTATGTATGGTAATTCGGAAAGAAGAACCCAACATTGGGATAAAATGGTAGAGCCGCCTGGAGAAGCTATGCCAGATGCTTGGCAAACCATTCAAGTTGCCAAACGTATGGGTTATGGAGATTTATTTCCGTATTCTGAAGAAAATCATCATGAAGAAATTTATAACGAATACCGTCAACACCATGCAGGAAAAAAACATAATATGGCACCTCTGGAAGTGTTAAAAAGCCAATCTGGTGCAATGTGGCCATATGTAGATGGTAAAGAGACCAAGTGGCGATACAATGCAAAATACGATCCGGCTTGCGACAATGGTAAAGATTTTCATTTTTATGGCAATAAAGATGGCAGAGCAGTAATTTGGCAACGACCTTATGAACCGCCAGCAGAATCGCCGGATAGTGAATACCCATTTTGGCTAGATACTGGTAGAGTAATAGAGCATTGGCATACAGGCTCTATGACTAGAAGAATTCCGGTATTGCACAAAGCAATGCCACACGCTTACGCTGAATTACACCCAGATGATGCAGCAAAATATGGTATTTCCAACGGACAAAAAGTAAAACTCACTACCAGAAGAGGAAGCTTAGTATTACCAGCATCTATTAATGAAAGAGGTTTACCAACTCGCGGACAGGTGTTCGTACCATTTTTTGATGAAAACATGTTAATTAACTTATTGACTTTGGATGCTTTTTGTCCAATTTCAAAAGAACCTGATTATAAAAAATGTGCAGTAAAAATTGAAAAAGTAGCTTAAACTTTAAAGTATGAAAAGATTATATATCATATTTTTATTTGCCATACTAATGGCCGCGGCTATATTTGTTTGGGGTTATAGTTATAAAGAATCTTTACGCGAAGCTTATGTTCCTGTTGAACATATAAATGAACATATTTCTATTCCTTCAGAAGAAGGTGTGTTTCTTCGTTCAGAATATGCCTTAGAATACGAGCAAATGCCAATTGATATTGCGCACGAAAGAAATTTAAACAAATACTATAAAAACAGAGCTTTTTATGGTGGGCCACCAACTATTCCGCATGAAGTTTCTGAAAGAAGCATGGGTAATAAAGATTGCTTAAAATGTCATGAACATGGAGGTTATGTTCAAAAATTCAATGCCTATTCTCCAGTTACCCCGCATCCCGAAAAAATAAATTGTAGGCAATGTCATGTACCACAAAAAACAGAACAGCTTTTTGTAGCGAGTACTTGGGACAAAGGAGTACATCCAAAAATTGGTAATCAGGCTTTGGAAAATAGCCCACCAATTATTCCACACCCTATTCAATTAAGAGAAAATTGTATGGCTTGTCATGCCGGACCAAGTGCACCTAAAGAAATTAGAACTACACATCCGCAAAGGATCAATTGCAGACAATGTCATGTGATAAATGATAAAGAACAGAAAGATATTGGAGTATTTACAAGAAAATCGAATTAAGAAAGTTTTATATAATGGTTAAAAAACAATACCTCTTATTAATATTTCTAAGCTTTACGCTGATTTTTTCCTGTAAAGAAAAACACGACGAGTACCACAGTGTGATGGATAAAATTGAAGCAAAAAGTATACAGAAAAATAGGGATACCATAACAAATAATCTA
>JAUIAA010000193.1 GCA_030425715.1 Bacteroidia bacterium
TCAATTTTTTCTTTGGCAGAATTTACATTTACCGAATCATTCTTGGCCATGATGTGAGCCACCTCAACTTCTCCTTTAGATTTTCTTTTGTCGTTTACCATTAAAATATGATAACCAAATTGACTTTTAAATGGCAATGAAACTTCACCTACAGCTGTATTGTAGGCAGCATTTTCAAAACTATACACCATAGAAAAAGCAGAAAAATAACCTAAATTACCATTATTTTCCTTTGCGGATGGATCTTCGGAAAATTGCATGGCAGCTTCGCCAAAAGGCATCCCTCCCACTATTTTATTTCTAATTTCAACTATTTTTTGATAAGCCAACAAAGTGTCTTTTGGTTTGGCATCAGGAGCTACTCTAATTAATATATGACTGGCATTCACCTCATTAACCGTTCTTTGATAAGCCTCTTTAACCAAAAACTCTGTAGCTTCTTGATTGGATAAATAAGGCTCCATCAATTGTTCTTTATATTTCTGTAATTCCGTTTGGAAAACAGTGGCAGTATCTAATTGTAATTCGTAGGCCTTTTTAATCTTAAGCTTGTACTCTATAAATAAATTAAGGTATTCTTCAAAGTCTTTGGTTTCATTCTCAATTACCAAATCTTGATTTTTTTTATAAATACTAACAAATTCTGAAGTGTAAACATTTTCACCATCTATGGTACATAATACTTCTTCTGTACTTTGTGCAATTCCGGTAATAACCGAAAGCATAGCCATACATAATATAAGGTTTCTAATCATTTTATAAATTATAGTGTAAACCAGTTTGAAGTAATTTTATTCCATGGGCAAAAATATTTTTTTTAAAGCTTTGATTTGTTAAATTAATCATAAAGATATGACACCATCTACTTTACTAACTTCTTTGTACTTGGCAATTATTGCATCTGGAGAATCCATATTTACCAAAATAGAAAGACTTGTGTACTTGCCATTTTTAGAAGGTTTTGAGTTAATCACAGCTCCTAAATTGTTAAAAATATTCTCTATTTGCGCAAATTTTTCTTTATCTGTTGGGATGATAAACTTATATAAATACTTGGTTGGAAAAGTGGTAGTTTCTTGTAGACTAGACTTTAACTTTTTGTAAAATTCCTCTTCTTTTGACATAAAATGTTATAACTAAAAATGTGCTACAAATTTACAATTAATATTTCTTAAATTTGAAATTCTTTAAAAATTGATAAACTACTACATTTATGCAAAAAAAAATAGTGATTACTGGGGGGCCTGGCACCGGAAAATCCACCGTAATTGAAGCGTTAGAGCAACAAAACTATTTTTGCATGCCAGAAATTTCAAGACAAATTATTTTAGAAGCAAAAAATAAAGGCATTGATCAGCTATTTCTTAGCAAACCCTTGTTATTTAGTCAAATGGTATTAAAAGGTAGAGAAAAACAATACCATCAAGCTAGTAATAGCCAAAAAACAATGGTTTTTTTTGATCGAGGTTTACCCGATGTACATGGCTATATGAATTATTTGGGTGTAGATTATCCTGATTTATATGTAGATTCTTGTAAAAAATATCCCTATACGCATATTTTTATGATGCCTCCCTGGAAAGAAATTTACAAAGAAGATAATGAGCGATACGAAAGTTATGAGCAATCTCTTGCCATTTTTAACCATTTAAAAAAAACTTATCAAGATTTGGGTTACACTGTTGTGGAAGTACCCAAAGGCACCATTGAAAAAAGAGCTCAATTTATTTTAGAGTCTGTAAAATGACACAAGCCGTAACACTTTTACAAAAGTATTGGAAACACGAATCTTTTAGAGAGGTACAAGCAGCTGTTGTACAAAATGTTTTGGCTCAGAAAGATACGATTGCTTTGCTACCTACTGGAGGAGGAAAATCAATATGTTTTCAAGTACCAGCATTAATGCAAAAGGGAGTTTGCATCGTTATTTCACCGCTAATAGCATTGATGGAAGACCAAGTAATAAACCTGCAAAAAAAAGGAATCAAAGCCATTGCCTTAACTTCAAATTATAATCTTAACCAAACCATACAAGCTTTTGATAATCTGCAATTTGGAGGTTTTAAATTTTTATATATTTCACCCGAAAAACTGAGCTCAGAACTCATCCAAGAAAAAATAAAACAGCTTCCTGTTTGTCTAATTGCTATTGATGAAGCGCATTGCATTTCTCAATGGGGACATGATTTTAGACCAGCTTATTTAAAAATAAATATACTTAGAGAACTACTGCCTAAAGTAAATATTATTGCTTTAACTGCTTCGGCAACACCAACGGTAATTTTAGATATACAAAAATACCTTGGACTAGAAAGTGCAACCGTTTTTAAAAAATCTTTTTTACGCAACAATCTTTATATTAATTTAACTAAAAGTGAAGATCTATTTGGTACACTACTACGTATGTTAAGTACAAAAATAGAACCTACCATTATATACGCAGGTACCAGAAAAAAAACCATTGAAATATCTAATATTTTAAATCAAAACGGGATTAAAAGTAATTTTTACCACGGAGGTCTCCCCCATTCTACTAGATCAAAAAAATTAGCATCCTGGGTTTCTGAAGCATACCCTGTGATGGTTGCCACCAATGCATTTGGTATGGGTATAGACAAAAGTAATGTTCGTAAGGTAATTCATACACATATACCCAATAGCATAGAAAATTATATGCAAGAAATTGGAAGAGCCGGAAGAGATAATCACCCTGCCAGTGCCATTTTAATTTATAATGAAAATACGATTTTTAACAGTAAAAATTATTTAGAGAAGAGTTTGGCAGATATAGAATTTTGCAAAAAAGTTTATGCAAAACTTAACCAATTTTACCAAATTAGTCCTGGCGAATTACCAAGTAAAATTTTCCAATTCGATTTAGCTGAATTTTGCAATACCTATCAGCTTTCCATACTCAAAACATTTAATGTACTGCAAGTTTTTGAATTGCATGAGTTTCTTATAATCAAGCGTTTATATAATACAAAATCACACTTAAAAATATTAGTATCAAAATCATATATTTTAGAGTATGAAACTAGAAATCCAGCTTTAGGTAATCTATTAAAGGTGATTTTTAGAAATTACGGTGGAACTTTTGATCAGTTTGTTTCGATAGATGAAAATTTGATTGCAAAAAAAATGCAGAAATCCAAAATGGAAATTACAAATGACTTACTAAAATTATCAACAGATAATATCATCCAATACCAAACCTCTAACAACAGCAATCAACTTCAATTTTTAAAGCCTAGAGAAGATAACTTTGTATTGCATGAAATTTCGAACTATGTAAAAACACAAAACCGTTCAAAATTAAACAAGTTAAACACTATGGTAGATTATGTTTTAGAACACAAAATTTGTAGAAATGTATTTTTACTGGATTATTTTGGTGAGAAAAACATAAAAGATTGCGGTATTTGTGATGTTTGTATTTCTAAAAATAGAAAGCAACAAAAGGTAGATTATAACGAAATAGTAAAGAAAATATCTCAATTATTCCAACAAAAAAATCCTATTACATTTGATTTTATAGAAAAATCTATTAATTATGAACGAGAATTGATTGTAAAAACTTTACAATTAATGGTTGAAAAAGGGCTATTAAAGTTAAATTCGCAGCAAAATTTTGAATGGTTAAAATAATGAAAGATTTACGAATTATTTTTATGGGAACCCCTGATTTTGCTGTTGCAACTTTAGATGCCATATTACAAGCTGGTGCTAATGTGGTTGCGGTAATAACTGCACCTGACAAACCTGCTGGACGAGGTAGAAAACTGAATCAATCTGCTGTAAAACAATATGCGGTTCAAAAAAATATAGCCATATTACAACCTACCAATTTAAAAAATGAAGATTTTTTAAACGAATTAGCAAACTACAAAGCAGATTTACAAATAGTTGTTGCATTTAGAATGCTGCCCAAGCAAGTTTGGAGTATGCCAAAATTAGGGACTTTTAACCTACACGCTTCTTTATTGCCAGATTACCGAGGAGCAGCACCCATTCATTGGGCTATAATGAATGGAGAAACAAAAACTGGAGTAACTACTTTTTTTATCAATGAAAAAATAGATACTGGTGAAATTTTATTACAAGAAGAAATTGAAATTAATCATAATACAAATGTTGGTGAATTACACAACAAACTAATGGTATTAGGTGCTAATTTAGTAGTAAAAACCATAAACTATATTAAAGAAGGGAATAACAAAACTATAAATCAGCCAGAAAAAGACGGCAAATTAGCACCCAAGTTAAACAAAGAAAATTGTAAAATAGATTGGAACCAATCCATACACCATATATATAATCACATAAGAGGGTTAAATCCCTACCCAACCGCATGGACCACTATTAATAATGAGGAGCAAACCATAGAAGCAAAAATTTACAACGTAAAAAAGCATTTAGAAAATCACAATAGTGAAATTGGAAAATTAATTTGTAATAAAAAACAAATTAAAGTTGCAGTAACCGAAGGCTTTATAGAAATTTTAGAGTTAAAATTAGCGGGTAAAAAGAAAATGGACACCCAAAGTTTAT
>JAUIAA010000194.1 GCA_030425715.1 Bacteroidia bacterium
ATGATGGCTTTTAATTTTAAACTTATAGCGCATACCATTCTGTGCTTCAGGAATAAAACCTTCCCAAATACCAGACTCATCCCAACGCACATGCAAACGATGTTGTTTATCATTCCAGTAATTAAAATCGCCAATAACCGAAACCCATTTAGCAGAAGGTGCCCAAACAGAAAAATATGTGCCTTTTACCCCATCTAAAGTAACTGGATGTGCTCCAAACTTTTCATACAGTTTATAATGCTTGCCCGATTTAAAAAGTGAAATGTCAAAATCTGTAAAAAAAGAATGCGAAGTTACTTCTGCCATATTTGTTTTATTGTTTAAATTACGAATCCTTTGGGTATTACTGCTCCTTTTTTAACAACCACAATACCGTCTTTTACTGCATAAGTATCTGTTTCTGTATCCTTTAAATGAGGCCCTCCATTAATTCTAACATCATCACCAATACAGCAATTTTTATCAATAATTGCATTTTTAATAAAACAGCGTTCACCAATTCCTTTTAGGATTTTGATTTTATTTTTGCTAATTTCCTCTAAAGTTTCATAATAATCATTCCCCATCATATAAGTATTGATAACAGTAGATTCATTCCCTATTCTAGAGCGAATACCAATTACTGATCTTTCTATTTTGGCTGCATGAATAATACACCCCTCGGCAATGACGGTTTTATTGAGTGTGGTTCCTGAAATTTTTGAAGTAGGTAGCATTCTTGCTCGTGTATAGACCCTTTTGTTTTTATCGTATAAATCAAATTTTGGAATATCATCTGTTAAACCAAGATTTGCATCAAAAAACGAATCAATATTCCCAATATCTGTCCAATATCCTTCATATTGATAACTCAAAACCTTATGCTTCGATATAGATTGTGGAATGATTTCTTTTCCAAAATCTACCGTATCTGGATTCTCCATTAATTTAAACAGCAGGTCTCTATTAAATATATAAATACCCATAGAAGCCAAATATTCTCTTCCCTCCTTTTTCATTTCACTACTCACTTCCGAGGTCCAATCTGGCAATAATTTTGCCTCTGGTTTTTCTATAAATGAGCTTATAAAATTTTTGTTATCCGTTTTTAAAATTCCAAACTCTGTAGCTTCCTTTGCCTTAACAGGAAGGGTAGCAATAGATATTTCTGCCTTACTTTCTATATGTGCATGGAGCATTTTTCTAAAATCCATTTGATACAATTGATCTCCAGACAAAATTAATGCATACTCAAAATCATGTCGCAAAAAATGATGCATGCTTTGACGTACTGCATCTGCAGTACCTTGAAACCACCCTTTATTATCAGGCGTTTGTTCCGCTGCCAAAACATCTACAAAAGCCTTACTAAAAAAACTGAAGTGATAGGTGTTTTTAATATGCCTGTTTAAAGATGCTGAATTAAATTGGGTTAAAACATACATTCGTTTGATTTCTGAATTGATACAATTAGAAATTGGAATATCAACCAAACGATATTTTCCAGCGATAGGAACAGCTGGTTTTGAACGTGTTTCGGTAAGAGGATATAGTCTAGAACCTTGTCCTCCACCCAAGATAATAGCAAGAACTTTTTTATCAAACATAGGATTTATTAATTAAAGGATTTGTATAAAGATATATATTCTTTTGCGGATTTTCCCCAAGAATGATCAATTTGCATGCATTTTTTTCTAATTTTTCTAAATTCTTTCTGATTTGTATAAAATTCAACACCTCTTTCTATAGAATAAGTTACATCGTTTATTGATGCATCATCGTGGCAAATACCAAAACCTCCATCATCGCCAATATCAATAACCGTATCTTTTAAACCACCTATTCTTCTTACTATAGGAATTGTTCCATATCGCAAGGCATACATTTGATTTAATCCACAAGGTTCTACTCTCGAAGGCATTAACAAAAAATCACTTCCTGCATACATTTGATGTGCTAATTTTTCATCATAACCAATTAAAGTATTGTATGATTTTTTAAACGAAACCTGTAATGCTTGTAATTTTGCTTCCACTTCAGGGTCACCAGAACCCAACAACAATATATTTACTTCACCTTTAAGTAAAGATTTATAAAAAATGTCTGGAAACAAATCTGCACCTTTTTCATAAACCAATCTACCAATAAAAGAAAACAAAGGTTTATTTATATCTAAATTAAATCTATCACAAAGTATTTTTTTATTGATTTTTTTACCAGATTGCACATTGTTTTGTGCATAATTTTTTGCAATTAATTTGTCGGTATTACTGTCCCAAACTTTATCATCTATACCATTTAATATACCTAGGCACTTTGACTTTTCTTGTTTTAACAAAGACTCTAATCCATTTGCTTTTTGGGTCAACTCTTCCATATAACTTGGCGATACGGTAGTAACTTTCCATGCGCATTTTATGGCTGCAGCAAGTGGGTTTATCATGCCGTCCCAGTCTAACAAACTCCCACCTCCTTCTTTAAAATCAGGAAATAAATGTAAATTTTCAAAACCAAACTGTCCTTGGTATTGGGCATTATGAATGGTTAAAACTGAAGGAGTGTTTTTAAACTGTTTGTAATTTTTGGCATTAGACATCATAAACGGAATAAATCCGGTATGGTGGTCATGACAATGCACAACATCTACTTTAATTTTATTTTTTGATATAAAATCTAACGCAGCTATTTGAAAAGCCAAAAAACGTTTGAAATCATCTTGGTAGCTATAAACCAACTCCCTCTCTAATAAATCATCTATTTTTATTAAAAACAACGCTATACCCAAGCTAGTCTTTGGTACTAAGATTTCTACATTATATAATTTTTTATCAAAAAATAATTCAGCCTTAGAAAAAACCTCCCATTTTCTCTTTTTTGTAAATCCATTGGCATAGTATGGCATGATTACCTTAGCATTGGTTTTTGCATTATTTTGATATTTTGGCAATGCACCAACTACATCTGCAAGACCTCCAACTTTTGCAATTGGATAACATTCTGCACTTATATGTATTATATTCATTTTTAAATTTTAATTATTCAACGGTATATGTATCACCAGAAAAAAGTAAATCATCTACTTTTTTAAATTTTGAATTTTGCTTTACTTGATTTGTTAATTCTTGTTCTCTTTCTTCAAAAGTTTTATCGTCAAAACTCCTTATAATTCCTGTTGCTAATGGATATTGTAATTTGGCAAGCATCATATGAAGTGTATTGTCTTCGCACTTTGCGTTGTGCACCAGAATATCCTCTTCCCTTATATCGTTATCATTTAGATTTACCACCTCCAATTTCAATCCATTAAGCACCAAACCTTTGTCATTATTCTTCCCAAATAACATGGGTTTACCATGCTCTAAAAAAATCTGTTTATCTTCTTTTACAGCTCTATCTGTATATTGTGTAAAACATCCATCATTAAATATGACACAGTTTTGCAAAATTTCAATTAATGAAGTTCCATTAAATTTTTCGGCTTCTATAAATAGTTTTGTCATTTCTTTGGCATCATTTCCTCCAATTCTAGCAAAAAAACGAGCTTGTGCACCCAATGCTAATTCTCCGGGGTGAAAGGGCGGTTGTGTATTCCCGTAAGGGGAAGATTTTGTTTTTTGCCCAACAACAGAAGTAGGTGAAAATTGTCCTTTGGTTAACCCATAAATTTCATTATTAAACAATAAAATATTGATATCTACATTTCTTCGCAAAACATGTATAAAATGATTTCCGCCTATGGCTAAACTATCGCCATCACCAGTAATCATCCACACACTTAAATCAGGATTTGCTAATTTCACTCCGCTAGCGATTGCTGCTGCCCTACCATGAATACTATGCATTCCGTAAGAATTGATATAATATGGAAAACGAGAAGAGCAGCCAATTCCAGAAATAAATACTACATCCTCACGTTTTACCCCAATTTCTGGCAATGCTTTTTGCATGGCATTTAAAATTACATAATCATCACAACCTGGACACCAACGCACTTCTTGATCACTAGCAAAATCTTTAAAAGTATATTTTTTAACTGTAGTTTCTTCCATATTAGATTTCGTTTAACAATACTTCAAATTTTCTTTTTAATTTATCTACCGAAAAAGGTAATCCGTAAACCTTATTGTATTGTAAAAAGTCAAATTGACTAAAGCTAGACTGCAATACAATGGAAAGTTGGCCTTTATTCAACTCACAAACCACAATTTTTTTAAACCTTTTAAACACAGCTTCTGTATTTTTTGGCAACGGATTGATGTAATTAAAATGGGCATGTGCTATTTTATGTCCTTTAGCATGTAATTGTCTTACAGCTGTTTGCAAACTACCGTAAGTTCCACCCCAACCTACCACTAATAAATCTCCTTCTCCCTGGTAAATAGTTTGTAATTCTGGAATATTCTGTGCTACTCGTCTTATTTTTTCCAACCTAATATTGGTCATTATATTATGATTTTCAGGATTGTATGAAACGTCACCAGAATTTGATTCTTTTTCTAGCCCCCCTATTCTATGTTCAAAATTAGGAGTGCCTGGCACTGCCCAGCTTCTTACCAAA
>JAUIAA010000195.1 GCA_030425715.1 Bacteroidia bacterium
CACAATTGCCAAATATTGATCGGAGGCGGTTACATTTAAAGCCAAACAGCTTGCCACTGTACTTGCAAATAATCCAAATACTGAATCGGCCATTTTTAATAAAGCTGCACTTATCCGCGCAAGTGCACCAATAGCATCCATCACTCCCCCAAAAACCATGGCACAGATAATTAACCAAATGGTGCCCAACATGCCATTCATTCCACCTGAGGAGAATAAATCGTTCAGTGCTTCATTACTGGTTTCAATTGCAGTATCTACTGTAATTGCATTCATCACGCCTTGGTAAGCCGATTGAAAAGTTAAACTATTGGCACCCGCAATTTTCACTACTACCTCTGGTTGAAAAATGATGGCAAAAGCTCCACCAAGCAAAGTACCAAGAAGTAAGGCGATTAATGGTTTGGTTTTTCGTATGATTAAAAATATTACGGTTGCTGGCACAAGTAACAACCAAAGATTGATATGAAAAGAGTTTTCAATCGCCCCTAAAATTACTGATGTATCTGCATTTCCTGTAGTTTCTACCGTAAAACTTAAAATTATAAATACAATTAAAGTAATTATAATGGTGGGTACTGTGGTTAATGTCATATAGCGAATATGGGTAAACAAATCGGTTCCTGCCATTGCTGGAGCTAAATTCGTAGTATCAGATAAAGGCGACATTTTATCGCCAAAATAAGCACCTGAAAGTACTGCGCCCGCAACCATCCCTAAAGGAATTCCCAAAGCACCCCCAATTCCAATTAGAGCAATACCCACGGTAGCCGAGGTAGTCCAAGAACTACCTGTTGCAATAGAAATTATAGAGCATATTACCACTGTAGCAGGTAAAAATATAGTTGGATTTAATATTTTTAAACCATAATAAATCATGGTAGGTATAATTCCGCTAATTAGCCAAGTTCCCGCCAAAGCTCCTACCAATAACAATATCAATATTGCTCCGGTAGTCGATTTTAAATTATTAGCCACTTCTTCAATCATTTTATCATACGTTACTTTATTAAAAAAACCAACAATGGCAGCTACAGCGCCTCCTAATAACAAAATGAATTGGTTCGATCCGCTTAAAGCGTCGTCTCCATATACAAATACGTTATAGGCCAGCATAGCAACTAAAGCTATTACTGGTATCAATGCTTCCCAAATATTCAGTTCTTTATTCCTAATAATTTTCGTATCCATAAAAAGATTTTGTTTGTATTAATTCATAGCGTAATGTTACGTAAAATAGGTGAGTTTTAAAAATTGGTTTTTTATATGTAACTTTAATGCTTAACCCCTAAAAACCAATCTTATGAAAAAATCAGCCTATTTATTAACTTTTACAGTTTGTGTTTTTGTTTTATTTGCATTTGTAAATAAAGAAAAACCTGTAGTAGATAATTTTAAAGTTTCCTTTGCGGATGTTTTAACCCATGCAAAAGAGTACACCATTGAAGTTGCTAAAGATATGCCAGAAGATAAATATACTTTTAAACCAAGTGACTCTGTACGTTCTTTTGGAGAACAAATGGCACATATTGGTATGTCAACCGATATGATGGTAAAAATGTTTATTAAAGGAGAAAAAGTAGACATGGATCCTGCTAAAGGAGCTAAAATGGAAAAGAAAATTGGACAATCAAAAGAAGCGTGTATTAAATTACTAAACAAATCGTTTGATGAGGCAATCCATACTTTATCGGCTATGGATGAGGCAAAATTAAACGAAACCTTTGTGTTTTTCTTTTCACCAGACAAACCAGAATTTACTAAAAAGGAAGGTTTTGAATTGATTAGAGATCATATTACGCACCATAGAGGGCAATCTATTATTTATTTGCGTATGCAGGGCAAAAAGGCACCTAACTATAGAGCTTTTTAAAGCACTAACTTGCTGTTTTACAAGCCTTATAGTTAAAATTATAAGGCTTTTTTTTATGTTTTAAAAAAATGACGCAACCTTAAGAGGTAAATTGCATCTAAATAGTAAACCCCTGCGTCTTTGAGTTTAGAATTAAAAATATTACGTCATCTATCCAATAACCACAATGGTAAATTTATCGATATTACTTTTATCGATGATGATTATGATATGCTAAACCAAACATTAACAAAATTATCAGGCAACAATCTTTTGTTAATTGATCCAAGCAAAAAACGAGATTTTGGCTTACTAGGTATTAGTTATGAGCGAAAAAAAGCTTTAAGAGCTAAAATCAATATGAATGGTAAAATCTATTTACACCAATTGGAAAGCAAATCCTTGGTGGATAAAAATAAAAAAAGAAAAAGAAGTTGGAAATTTGCCTACTTGTTTAATTTCTAATATACAATACACTCAAAATTAATCCTCGGATTAGGGGGGCTTGAAAATTTCAGGCCCTTTTTTTATACCTTTATTTAATTAACTACTATAAAATTATAAGGATTATTTTTTCTAATGGATAACCCATGCATAGCATCGATTATTATTAAATTTATATATTTCAGTAATTTTAATCTATCGCTTTAACTCAAGTGAAATGAGATAGTAAAAATTAATATGAGTTGTTATGGGTTAATATGTAAATAACCAAATGAGTAATACAGAGCAAAAATTAAAAGAGCGGATTAAAGAATTAACTTGTCTTTATGAAGTATCCTCAATTATTTCAAATACCAATACAGAACTAATTGAAGATACCGTATTTGCTATTGCAACTAGCTTGAAAAAAGCATTTCAATTTCCCGAAAAAATAAGTATCACAATTCACTGCAAAGATATTTCTGTAAGTACAGGTACAGCTATTAAAAACAAACCATTTATTCAATCAAATATTAGTGTTTTTAATGAGGTTATAGGGCAAATACTTGCACAAGCAACCACTTTAGAATTGAAGCAACATCACTTTTTAGCAGAAGAACAATTATTACTGAATAATGTAGCTATAAAAGTAAGTAATTTGCTAGAACGCATTGAAATTCAAAAGAATGAAACCTTGCTTAAAAGACAAATGGAGCGCGCAGATAGACTGGGGATTTTAGGAGAACTTACCGCAGGGATTGCACACGAACTAAATACGCCACTCGCCAATATTTTAGGGTTTGCCGAATTGATGAAAGATAATTTTAAAAACGACAAAAATGCATCGAAGGATATAGATAAAATTATCCAAAATGCAATCTTTTCTAGAGAGGTAGTTAAAAAACTAATGTTCTTTGCTTGTGAAATGCCTCAGGAAATGAAGAAGATTAATATCGTTCCCAACATTAAAAATGCTATTGCTTTACTCGAAGCCTCCTTTAGAAAAAAAGAGGTAAAATATTTAGTAAAAATTGAAGACGAAGAATTATGGTTAAGGGCAGATACCATACAACTCACCCAGATTATATTTAATTTAATCATTAATGCTATCTATTTTTCGCCTAAAAACGGCCTTGTTACTATTGAAGCCTTTCAAGATAAAAAACAAATGGTATTAAAAATATCGGATGAAGGCATAGGCTTATCTGATGAGGCACTTGAAAAAATATTTCAACCTTTTTTTACCACAAAACCAATAGGCGAAGGCTCAGGATTAGGACTTAGTGTGGTACATGGTATTGTTGCTAGTCATCACGGTTCTATTACCGCTCAAAATAATAAAGAAAAAGGCACAACCTTTGTAGTAAAACTTCCAAAATCTTAAACTATGTTGTTTAAAAAAGAGAATATACTTATTGTAGATGACGACATCAATATTTTAGAGCTACTACAACGACATCTCCAATCGTGGAACTACCATACCTATAAAGCTATTTCGGTAAAAGAAGCTGTAAGCATTTTAAAAGACACACACATTCATTTGTTGATTACAGATTTGAAAATGCCTGAAATTGATGGTTTTGAGCTTATCAAATTTGTTTCGGAACACTATCCAAAAATTCCAAAACTTATGATTACAGGATACCCATCGGTACAAGATTCATTAACTGCAATTAAATCTGGTGTAGTAGGATATTTGACTAAACCATTTACAAAAGAAGAATTGAAAGCAGCAATGCACAAATCCTTAAACAATAAATCACAAGAAGTTTCTATAAAAAGAGATAATATCCCTAATACTATTGCCACAAATGAAAAGTCTTATGGTGAAATTATTGGTAATTCTGAAAAAATTAATGAAACCATTCAAATTATTGAACGGGTTAAAAACAACAAGGCTACTATTTTAATCCATGGCGAAAGTGGAACGGGTAAGGAGCTTGTAGCAAGAGCAGTTCATTACCAAGGAAAATTTTCTAGAGCCCCATTTATAGCTGTAAACTGTGGTGGAATTCCAGAAAACTTACTAGAAGCGGAACTATTTGGATACACAAAAGGAGCGTTTACTGGTGCGGATAAAACCCGTGATGGATTTTTTCAAGCGGCAAATGGCGGTACTATTTTTCTTGATGAGATAGGCAATGCTACCCTTGGTGTACAATCACGACTACTTCGTGTACTTCAAGAAAAAGAAGTTGTAAAAGTTGGCGCACAAAAAGCAGAAAAAATAGATGTACGAA
>JAUIAA010000196.1 GCA_030425715.1 Bacteroidia bacterium
TAACGCTCTTTTTCTAAATCTGTTTCGGGAATAATTTGTGGAACCGCTACTGGAGTATTGGTTTCGTCAACGGCTACAAAGGTGTAAATCCCTTCGTTTACCTTTGTTTTTTGTCCAGATTCTCTATCTTCCATCCATACATCAACAAAAATCTCCATAGAACTTTTAAAAGCACGAGATACTTTGGCTTCAATATTAAGAACACTTCCTACAGGAACTGCCTTAGAAAAAGCAACGTGATTTACTGAGGCAGTAACGACTATACGTCTACAATGTCTTCTTGCAGCAATACTCGATGCACGATCCATTCTAGCTAACAACTCACCACCAAATAAATTATCTAATGGATTGGTTTCACCTGGTAAGACTAAATCGGTTAAAATGGTTAAGGATTCTTTTGGCGTTTTTGCAGTCATCATATCAATTAAAAATAGGCTGCAAAATTAAGAATTCTGATTAGAATTCTTGCACTAATAACCAAGCATCTTTGGCTACATTACTTTTAATTTTGGTAAGGTTTGCTTCGGCCTCTTCTTTAGTAGCATAACTACCGTAGGAAACTACGGTTAAATTCCACTTATTCACCCCTAAAATTTGAGAAGCATAGCCTTCCTTTAGTAGTTGATTTACTTTTCTATCGGCATTTTCAGGAAAACGAAATGCACCAGCAATGACATGAAAACTTTTTTTCTTGCCTGCCACACTTAAATTTAACGTAGGTAATGGCTTGCTAATGACAAAAGTTGCATTTTCAATTTTTTTATGCACCGCTTCTTGTTGCTTTTCGGCAGCTACTATCGTTTTTTGGTAATTGGCATCAGAAAAATACTTGCTACCAAAACCAATAGCTGATAAGCCTAATACAAAAATTGCAGCATACTTTAAATAATCTGGTGCCTTTTTCCTTTCTGGACTTATACTTATTGGTGCTTTATCTTCTAAAGCCTTAACCTCTTTGCGGTACGTTTCGCGTTTAATTTCTGGAGAAATTACGGTATTTAAACCAAAAGAACTGCTAAGGTAATTTACTTCTTGCTGTGGTTCAAAATGCAATTGGTTATTTACCATACTAAACGACCCAATCGCATCTAAAAATAAATCCTCTTTGCGTAATTTTTTTTGCCAAGATTCAATTTCAAATTTGATATAATTTAAGGCACAAGAGTATTTTATTTTATCTACACAAGCAATATAATTTGCCAATAAACCATCATTATTGGTTAGGTGGCCATTAAAAGTAATTTGCTTGTAAGGAGGTTGTAACAAATTTTTAGAAGTATCAATTTTAGCCGATTTATTATTGGTCACAAAACCACCAAACCCTGGAATGATTACACATTCGTATCGGTACAATAAATCACTAATATAATTGGCTAATTTCAAACGCTAAAAAATTTAAACCTTGTTGGGAGCTTTATTTTACAAAAACAAAACTAAAAAAAAATGTGTAGGAATTTAAAATACGCCCCCCTTTTTATTAACAAATGTTTTGTATATTGAAAGTCATTGTATTAGCATGCAAAACAGCGATATTTTATATTATTTAGCACTTCAAAATGCCAAAGGAATAGGCGACATCAATGCCAAAAAACTAATTGGCTATATTGGCTCTGCACAAGGAATATTTGAAGAAAAACCACAAAATTTAGAAAAAATACCTAATGTTGGTTCAAGTATTATAAAAGGCTTGCAGGATAAAAGTGTTTTCGCCAAAGCGGAAAAAGAATTAGAATTTATTAACAATAATAACATCAAAGTCAGCGCATTTTTAGAAGATACTTATCCTGAAAAACTCCAACATTGCGTTGATGGACCCATTTTGTTGTTTCAAAAAGGAAAATTTGACCTTAAAAACCAAAGAATTGTTAGCATAGTTGGCACCCGAAATATGACCAATTATGGAAAGTTTTTTTTACAAGAATTTGTTGCCGAATTAAAAGCCTATCACCCCATAATTGTTAGTGGGTTGGCTTATGGAGTGGATGTTTACGCACATCAGCAAGCAATAGAAAACAAAATGCAAACTATAGGGGTTTTGGCACATGGTTTGGATGCTATTTATCCAAAAACACACCAAAAAACAGCGCTTGAAATGCAAGAAAATGGCGGTTTATTTACTGAATTTTGGTCGAATACCAATCCTGATCGAGAAAATTTCGTAAAACGAAATAGAATCGTAGCAGGATTATCCGCAGCTACCATCGTAATTGAGTCGGCAGAAAAAGGTGGCTCATTAATCACCGCAAATATTGCCAATTCCTACCATAGAGATGTTTTTGCAGTGCCAGGCAGGTTGAGCGATCAATATAGTAAGGGTTGCAATCATTTGATCAAGACCAACCAAGCTCACTTGTTGCAATCGGCAAAAGATTTGGCATATATTTTAAATTGGGATACTGAAAAAAATACCAAAGCCAAAACTGTACAAAAACAATTGTTTGTAGATTTAAATACGCAAGAAAAAACAATTTATGAGCATTTGTTAAAAGAAGGCAAACAACCTATAGATGTAATTGCTTTGCATTGCAAATATCCCATACACAAAACGGCATCTTTATTGTTAAATTTAGAACTAAAAGGTGTAGCCAGACCTTTGCCTGGTAAAATATTTGAGGTGGTTTAAATATTTTATTGTAGCACTACTTTAAATTGAAAACCCTTCTCGTTTTTCAAAATACATCACAATAGCTTCTTTCATCAAAACACTTTGCTCGCCGGCCTTTAGGTTTGGTAATTCATCTAAAACCTTATAGTGCGGCCAGCCATCTTCATCCAAATAGTCAAAGGCATAAAAGCCAAAAGGTTCTAGTAAAGTACAGATGGCAATATGCATCACATTGAGCTTGTCATCCTTTTTAAATTTTTGGTATCCTTTTCCCAACTCTTGAATTCCAATTAAATAAATAATAGCATCTACATCCATTTGCTCTCCGCCGCCAAATTTTTCAGAAATTTTATCTCTAATTTCTTCCCATTGCAATTTTAACTTTTCATCTCTAGCCATAACAACATTTAAAAAAAACCAAAAATAAACATTCAAAATAGATTATGCTTAAAATCTGGGTTTAGTTTCAAACATGAATTCCGTACTTTTGTATTCTCAAATAAATAAAATTATGTACGGTAAAATCAAAGCGCAACTACAAAACGAGCTCGAAGCTATTAAGGAAGCTGGCTTATACAAATCGGAAAGAATTATTACAAGCTCTCAAGATGCTGTAATAAAAATTTCAACAGGTGAAGAAGTGATTAACTTTTGTGCCAATAATTATTTGGGTTTATCTAACCATCCCCAAGTGATTCAGGCTGCAAAAGATACGATGGATACACATGGTTACGGCATGTCGTCTGTACGATTTATTTGTGGGACCCAAGATATTCACAAAAAATTAGAACAAAAAATTGCAGATTTTTACCAAACCGAGGATACTATTTTATACGCAGCAGCTTTTGATGCCAATGGTGGCGTATTTGAGCCTTTATTGACCAAAGAAGACGCGATTATTTCCGACTCCCTAAATCATGCTTCTATTATTGATGGCGTGCGTTTGTGTAAAGCGGCGCGTTATCGTTATGAAAATAACAATATGGCAGAGTTAGAGGAGCGATTGATAGAAGCCAATAAACAAAATCACCGATTTAAAATTATTGTTACCGATGGTGTTTTTTCTATGGATGGCATAGTAGCCCAACTAGATAAAATTTGCGATTTGGCAGATAAATATGATGCCTTGGTTATGGTAGATGAATGCCATGCTACTGGATTTATTGGTAAAACAGGAAGAGGTACCGTAGAATTAAAAAACGTGATGGATAGGGTAGATATTGTTACCGGTACCTTAGGAAAAGCACTTGGAGGAGCCATGGGAGGATATACCACAGGTAAAAAAGAAATTATTGAAATCTTACGCCAAAGATCCCGTCCGTATTTATTTTCTAATTCCCTTGCCCCTGCCATAGTTGGAGCTTCGTTAAAAGTTTTTGAACTGATAGAAAGCGATACCACCTTAAGAGATAAATTGGAAGAAAATACTAACTATTTTAGAACCCATATGGAAAAAGCAGGTTTTGATTTAGTTGGTGCCGACGCAGCTATCGTACCTGTAATGCTATACGATGCCAAATTATCACAAGAAATGGCAAATGCCCTATTAGAAGAAGGAATTTACGTAATTGGGTTTTTCTTCCCTGTAGTACCCAAAGAAAAAGCGAGAATTAGAGTACAGTTAAGTGCCGCACACACCAAAGCACATCTAGATAAAGCAATTGCCGCATTTATCAAAGTAGGAAAAGCTTTACAAGTGATATCCTAAATTAGCATCATGAATAAGATAAGAATTACCAAACATTTCGATTTTGAAACAGCCCATGCGCTGTATGGTTACGACGGAAAATGCAAAAATATTCACGGGCATAGTTACCAATTATATGTAACGGTCATTGGCAGTCCCATTGATGATGACAAACACCCAAAAAATGGAATGGTTTTAGAT
>JAUIAA010000197.1 GCA_030425715.1 Bacteroidia bacterium
TTTATCTTTAACAGGTAAAGGACATGCTACCGATATTGCAGTGGTATTGGGTTTAATAGGCGCAGATCCTATTACTTTTGACACACAAACTATTGAAGATACAATACAAAAAATTAAAACTAAAAAGAAACTGTCTTTACAACAAAAACAACCAATAGATTTTAATTTTGAAAAGGATATTTGCTACAATTTTAACTTTTTACCCTTTCATCCTAACGGACTAACTTTTACCGCAACGCTATTAGATGGTACGATTAGCTCAAACACTTATTTCTCTATTGGAGGTGGATTTGTTACTTCAGAAGATCAAGAGGATACTAATTTTGATGCTATAGAATTGCCAAATCCAATTCTTACCTCTGCACAATTATTACAGCATTGTACTAATAAAAATAACACAGTATCTGAAATAGTTTTTAACAATGAATTGTCATGGAGAAACGAAGAAGAAATTAACTGCGATTTAAAACTGGTTTGGCAAACCATGTTAGAATGCATGTACCAAGGCTGCCATACAGATGGTATTTTACCTGGTGGATTAAAAGTTTCTCGTAGAGCTGCTAAAATTCATTCCAATTTAATTGGTGATGTTACTTACAACAACCCCGAAGAATGGATTAGCGCCATTCGTTCCACGGAAGTGAAATTTCGTCAAATATTAAAATGGGTAAGTTGTTTTGCGCTAAGTGTGAACGAGGTAAACGCTTCATTGGGTAGAGTGGTAACAGCACCTACAAACGGAAGCGCGGGAGTCATTCCAGCTGTTTTAATGTACTATTTGGTAATTGAAAACCACGAAGCAAATTTTGAGCATATCAAAAAATTCTTATTAATAGCTGGTGAAATAGGCTGTATTTTTAAAAAAAATGCTACCATCTCTGCTGCAATGGGTGGCTGTCAAGCAGAAATAGGAGTTTCTTCGGCCATGGCGGCAGGAGCTTTAACCGAATTATTAGGTGGAACACCAGAACAAGTGACTATTGCTGCTGAAATTGCGATGGAACATCACTTAGGACTTACCTGCGACCCTATTGGCGTATTGGTACAAGTACCTTGTATCGAAAGAAATTCTATGGGTGCTATTAAGGCAATAAGTGCTGCTGAGTTAGCACTAGAAACCAACCCTAAAAATGTAAAAGTTACGCTAGATAAAGTAATTCAAACCATGTGGGAAACAGCCAAAGACATGAATCATAAATACAAAGAAACTTCTGAAGGCGGACTTGCAGTTGCTGTTAATTTAGCCGATTGCTAATATTTCAAAATCATTAAAAATGTACTCAAAAAAAGTTTTTCTTATTGCGGTAATATGTCTGTTTGCCATTCCAACAAAAGTTTTTTCTCAAGAAAATAACCAAAGAGAATTTCGTGGAGTTTGGGTTGCTACCGTTGAAAATATTGATTGGCCCAGTGCAAAAAATATAGGCTCTGAAAATCAAAAAAAAGAAATTATCAAAATTTTAGACCGGTTTAAATCCTTAAATTTCAATGCTGTTATTTTTCAAATAAGGCCTTCTGCAGATGCCTTTTACAATTCAAAATTCGAACCTTGGTCCGCTTATTTAAATGGAGAAAGCAACAAAAAACCAACACCATATTATGATCCTTTGGCTTTTATTATAGAAGAAACCCATAAACGTGGAATGGAGTTTCATGCATGGCTAAACCCTTATCGCGCAGTGGTAAATTACCAAGAATACCACGCCAAGCCATTTCCTCTAACTTACGAAAAACCAGAATGGTTTATTAATTATGGCAAAAACAAATATTTTAATCCAGGTATACCCGAAGTAAGAAAGTATACCAATAAAATAGTTGCAGATATTGTACAAAATTACGACATAGATGCCATTCATTTTGATGATTATTTTTATCCTTATAAAATAGAAGGACAAAACTTCCCGGATGAAGACGCTTTTAAAAAATATGGCGCATCTTATTACCCAAATCAATTAGAAGATTGGCGCAGAAACAATGTAAATATTATTGTACAAGAACTAAAAAACACCATTAAAACCATTAAACCTTGGGTACAATTTGGTGTGAGCCCATTTGGTGTGTGGCGTAATAAAGCTATAGATTCTACAGGATCGGATACCGATGCAGGACAAACCAATTATGATGATTTATATGCAGATATTTTATTGTGGCTTAAAAATGGTTGGCTTGATTATGTAGTGCCACAGGCTTATTGGCATATAGGGTTTAAAAAAGCAGATTATGCAAAAATTGTTACTTGGTGGGCTGAAAATAATTATGACATCAATTTATATATTGGGCAAGCTATGTATAGATTGGGGAGTGACAAGGCCAAAGCTTGGAAAAGAAAAAACAAAACAGAAATTGAAAAACAATTAGACCTTAATCAATCTATATCTAACATCCAGGGTAGTGTATATTTTAGTGCGAAAAGCTTTGCAAAAAACACTTTTAGCATCAACAAAATATTGGTAGAAAAATATTACAAATCACCTATTCTACCTCCAACTATTCAAAAAAACAAATTTATTCCTGAGCCAGTTTTTAATTTGGGATTTAGTAAAGGAAAACATAAATATGTACAACTACATTGGATGGTTATTTCTGAAAATAAAGAAAAAGAAGCCGTTAAATTTTTAATTTATCGATTTACAAAAGAACAAAAAGTAGACCTAAGCAATATAGCTAATATCATCGCTTTAACAGGAGAAAATCATTTAGAAATACCTAAAAAATTGATTAAAAAAGGAGATAAATTTATTGTACAAGCCGTAAGTAGAAATAATAATGTTAGCAATCCTACAAGTGTAATAAAATGATTATTCTGCAATAACAATATCGTATTTATATAACAATCCTTGTAAGTTGTTTTGTGAAAATTTAGCTTTTTTGATGCTATTGATTTCTGGATCTATTTTAAAATTAATAGCATTTCTAAAATCGGTTTTTTCTAAATTGGTATTTTCAAAAATAGCGCCTTGTAAATCGCAATCTTTAAAATCAAAATTAGTCAAATTGGCTTCTGTAAAATCTACAGAATTCATTTTACAATTTTCTATACTACTGTGTTTTAAATTCATTTGAAAAAAGGAAGACAATTCTAGATTACATTGTTTCATGGTAGCAGAAAACAAACTGGTGTTCGATTTTTCAAACTGTACTCCTATAATTTTACAATCGTTAAATACAACTTCCTTAAATGAAGTTGCATACACTAAGGCATTACTTAAATCGCAATTCTCAAAAGTACATTCATCAAAACTACAGTTAGAAAAATCGGCTTTGGTAAAAATGCAATTTTTAAAATTACAATATTCATAATCGCCAAGTTGGAAAGGTTTTTGCGTAAAATCTATTCCATTAAATTCTTGACTATCAATAAAAATTTCATTCATAATTTTATGCTATCTTGTAAATACAAATTCATTGTCTGTAGATAAATTAGTATCAAAAGCATAGTTTTCGTAATCGAATCCTTTTAAATCTTCTATATTTTCAATGTCATTATCTATTATGTAACGCACCATTAAACCTCTAGCTTTTTTGGCAAAAAAACCAATCATTTTCAATTCACCATTCTTATAATCTTTAAATTGAGCAGTAATTACTGGTGCTTTTATTTGTTTAAATTTTACTGCTTTCCCATATTCATTACTTGCTAAGTTTAATAAAAAATCGCCTTCTTGCAATTCTTCGTTTAAAGATTTGGTAAGGGTATCTCCCCAAAACTCGTACAAATTATTTTTTCTTCTTATTTTCAACTTAGTTCCCATTTCCAATCGGTAAGCCTGTATCAGGTCAAGTGGTTTTAATAATCCGTACAAACCAGAAAGGATACGTAATTTATCTTGTAATTGCTCTATTTTTTCTTTTGGAATGGTATATGCATCTAAACCCTGATATACATCACCATTAAAGGTATAAACTGCTGGTCTTGCATTTTCTGTAGTAAAGGGTATATGCCAATCTTGGTTTCTTTGCCAATTCAATTCCCCCAAATTTTTAGAAATAGACATTAATTTTGACAACTGATTGGCACTTTTCTTTTTTAAAACATTGTTCAATTTTTCGGCTTGTTCTAAAAAAATGGGTTGCGAAAATCTATCTGTTGGTAATTGGCTTTCAAAATCTAAGGATTTAGCTGGAGAAACAACTATTTTCATACTTTAATTATTTGATGGTAAAATTAAGCGCTAATAATCTAATTTCAAACCTTAAAGTCTGGTTTCTTTAAATTTAATTATTTTAGCTGCTAAATGCAATTTTTACACCATGAATAAAGCCTTAATTTATTTCTCTATTTGTCTTTTTATTTTTTCGTGCAAAGAAGCCAAAACACCTGATAAAGTATTACCAAAAATAGCGATTGCCGGAATTGCAATTGAATCGAGTACTTTTTCGCCTGCACAGTCCAATATTGAAGCTTTTCATCCTATTAGTGGTGATACTATTTTTAAATTTTATCCTTTCTTATCGGATACCTCTACTCAAAGAAATAAAGCAG
>JAUIAA010000198.1 GCA_030425715.1 Bacteroidia bacterium
TACAACTCTAGATACAAACCCGCAGAGGTAATGGTTTATCAAGGAAAAGATTATTTAATTAGAGAACGAGAAACCATGGAAGACATTTTGAACAAACAAATTATTGTAGATTTATAAATGTTATAAAACTTTATACCAACAAAAAAATCCAGCTTTTGCTGGATTTTTTTATTATACTTGAATGCTTTGTTCATTTGGTTTTCTTGCAAACAACCCATTGTTCAAGAGATTGAGTACGGCAATTTTATCAGAGGTTTTTACCAAAAAGGATAAGTTATAATTACTGCCTCCGTATGAAATCATTCGAATTGGAATATCTTCTAAACTTTTAAAAATTGATGCAGTAATCCCTTTTCTATTCTGTGCAATATCACCCGCAATACAAATAATACTTAAATCAGCATCTACCTCTATACTTCCAAAACCTTCTAAATCTTGAACAATAGCATCCAACCTAGTGGTGTTATCAATAGTTAAAGATACAGCAACTTCCGAGGTGGTAATCATGTCAATTGAGGTTTTATGTTGTTCAAAAACTTCAAATATTTTTTTTAAAAAACCATAAGCCATTAACATTCTATACGACTTGATTTTAATTGCCGTAATATTATCCTTTGCAGCAATAGCTCTAATGTTTTGTGGTTTGGCATTGGTATGGATTAAGGTACCTTTTGCCTCTGGTTTAAAAGTGTTTTTTAGTAAAACAGGAATGTTTTTTTCTTTTGCAGGAATGATACTTTGTGGATGCAATATTTTCGCTCCAAAATAAGCCAACTCTGCTGCTTCGTCAAAAGAAATTTCTTCAATGGAAAAAGTATTCTCTACAAAACGCGGATCATTATTATGCATTCCATCAATATCAGTCCAAATTTGTATTTGATTTGCTTGTACTACTGCACCTATTATGGAAGCAGTATAATCACTTCCCCCTCTTTTTAAATTGTCTACTTCGTTATTTTTATTACGACAGATAAATCCTTGGGTAATAAAAATATCTACTTTATTATGCGTTTTCAATACTTTTGACAATCTCTCACCAATAACATCTAATTGTGGTTCGCCATGGGCATCAATTTGCATAAAATCGAGCGCAGAAATAAGTGCTGAACTTAAATTTTGTTCTTCTAAATACAATTGAAAAAGGTTGGTAGAAACCAACTCGCCTTGGGCCAAAATTAATTTATCAATATTTTCAGTAAAATCAGATTTTGCATAATCCAATAAGAGATTGATATTATAGCTTATCATAACGTTGGCCTTATAAAAGCTATCATTATCTTCATATAACTCTTGAACAACCTCTTTGTACTTATGATGTAACAATTCTATTTCGGCTTTCGCTTCTTGCACATTCTCCACCCTTAGCAGATTTGATATTTTTTGTAAACCATTGGTTACTCCTGACATGGCAGATAAAACCACGATTTTTGGACCTGAAATTCCTTCCACAATAGTGGCTACCTTTCTAATATTTTCAACAGAACCCACAGAGGTTCCTCCAAATTTTAATACAAGCATTTTATTCAATATTATTTGAGCGCAAATATTCTACTAAAATAAATAGCATTAAAATTTTTATAATATATTTACATATTATTACAAATTGTTTAATTTATAACAATGAAAACCATACAAGAAACCGTAGAAGCCATAGTACAAAGAACTCCCTTTATGGAAGAGGCCATGCAAGAAAAGCTAATTAATGTTTCCTCTCTGGCAAGGGTGATAAAGCCTGAAGTAGAAGAAAAATTAGGGAAAGAGGTTAAAGAAGGTGCTATAATGATGGCAATCAACAGATTGTCGCCTGTGAAAATTTTAAATATCCGACGGCAAATAAAATCATTTTCATTAAAACTGGGCGATTTTATTGTGCGATCGGATCTTTATGATTATACTTTTAAAAATTCTAGCACTTTATACAAGCATATTTCTTTGTTGTTTGCCGAAATTGGAAGTAATAGAGAATCATTTTTTACGGTTTCGCAAGGTATTTTTGAAACCAATATTGTAATAAGTTCTAACTTGGATTCTAAAATTGAACAGCATTTTGCAAATGAAAAATTAATCTATTCTATGGATAAATTGGCATCTATTACGATAAAGTTGCCAAAAACAAATTTAGAACAATCAGGAATTTACTATTTTATTTTAAAGCAATTGGCGTGGTCAAATATTCCGGTTCAAGAAATAATTTCTACTACTCATGAAATTACTTTGGTAGTAAAGGAACAAGATATCAATAAAACTTTTTCAATTTTAATAGACTTAAAAAAAGTATAGTTTACTACTTGTTTAATAACATTTCATGTTTTTCTTCAAAAAATTTAAAATACATATAAAGTTCATAGTTTACATCTAAACCGTAGTGCTTTTTAGGGTGAATTTTATAGTTTATTTTTTTCTTGTACAATTCATTGTCATATTTTTCAGGGGTATCTACCCTCCTATTCCATTCTGTTACATATTGCAAGTTGGTAATTTCTAAACTGCTTCTTAAAAATTCACTTTTAGGACTTTGTTTTGCCAACCAATTATAGAACCCAACATCTTCAAAAGTTACATCAAAATTATCATTATTGGTAATGTGTATTTTTTCTGGAGTAGCATTAGTTGGAGAGGTTGATGCTGTTTTTTTCTCTTTTTTTGTAGAAGTACTTGCTCCTGAACCACAACTTATGGTGGTGCATAATAGGAATACTATAATAAAAAAATATCTCATGAAAAAGGTTTGTTTTGGAATATCCTTTAAACGATGATATTGCTAGAATATTACATACCCTATAAAATAAGCACTACTATCTAAAGCAAGTTTTGCTTGTATTTTTGTTGAAAAAATTGGAAGTATTGATACAGCTTATAATTTAATTCAATACCATAATCAATGTTTTGGTCATAATTAATGGTATTTTCATATAAACTTGGGTCATATTTAAAAGGTTGTGTAACTCTATTGTTCCATTCAATTACATATAAATAGTTTTTATATTGTAGCGTTTGATTGGAGTAATAGCTCATCGGTTTTTGAGTAACCAACCACGAATCAAAGCCTATATCTAATATAATTAACTCGTACTCTAATTCTTCATTTACAATTCGTATGGTGTCCATTTCTGGTTCTACAGTTACTATTTCTTCATTTTTTGTCAATGTTTTGGAAGAATTACAACTGTAAATAAAAATGATAACCAACACAATAGATACCCAAAATCTCATAACTTAATTATTTATTTCATATGCACAATTTTAATGCCAAGCTATTTTTGAAGGCTTTGAAATGCCTTACCTAAATACTTAAAATTATCTGAAGCCATAAAAGACTCTCTACTTTCTTGCTCTAAAATTGCAATATCAGCACTTAAACCATGTAGATAAACAGCCAAAATACTTGCTTCCAAACTTGTGTAATTTTGAGCAATCAATCCTGTAATATAACCTGTTAGTACATCACCGCTTCCACCAGTAGCTAAAGCCGAATTACCCGTAGTATTAAAATACACCTTTCCTTTATAGGCAATTGCTGTATAGTGTCCTTTTAAAATTAAAATACAGCTCCACTGCTTGGAAAATTCTTGCATTTTTTCAAGTTTTTCATAATCATTTTGCCAATTTCCAACTAGTCGTTGAAATTCTTTGGGGTGCGGTGTAAATACAGTGTTTACAGGAATATGATTTAGTAATTTTTCATGCTCGGCCAAAATATTAATCGCATCGGCATCTATAACCAATGGCTTGGTGTTTTCTTTTAAAAATTTTGTAAAGCCTAAAACTGTTTTAGGGTGTTTTTCTAAACCTATTCCAATACCAATTACGTTAACCTTAGATTTATAATTAAAATATTGTATATATTTTTCATCATCTACTTCAACCATAGCCTCTGGCACAGCACTTTGCATTATTTCGTAACCACATTTTGGCAAATAAGCAGTAGCCAGTCCACAACCTATTTTAAGTGTAGCCTTTGTTGCTAATACAACAGCACCAATCTTGCCAAAACTACCACCAATTATTAAACCATGTCCGAAACTTCCTTTATGTGAAAATTTTTCGCGCTTGCGATAAATTTCTAAAACATTTGTTTTATCTATTGTATAGTAATTTGTTTCTAGCTTATTTAAAAAAGCAACATCTAAGCCAATATCTAAAACATGCCAATTTTTACTATACTTTTCATTTAGAGGTAGATACATACATAATTTTGGAGCTTGAAAAGTTAAAGTATGTAATGCTTGCACTACCGAAGACTCTTTTGTTACAGGGTTATTATCCATCAATCCAGAAGGCATATCTATAGCTATAACACTGCTTTTGCTATTATTAATTTGTTGTATGCATTTTTTTACAAAACCCTGCGGTGGTTTTGTTAAACCATTGCCAAAAATAGCATCTATA
>JAUIAA010000199.1 GCA_030425715.1 Bacteroidia bacterium
TAAAGGATGATCCAAAGCAATAGATCTTAAAACATTTAAAATTTCTCTAAATTTTTCATGTTTCATTAGGTATTGGTCTGCATTATCTACTTTTTCCATATTATTTTTTAACCAAATTTTTATTCTTGCTTTCTTTTACTTTTTCCTTTCGCAATATGTATTTAGATATTTTGATACTAATTTCATATAAAATAATCATAGGAACCGCTACAATTACCTGACTAATAATGTCTGGAGGTGTAATAATTGCCGCTAAAACTAGCACTAAAATTAAAGCAAATTTTCTATATTCCTTTAAAGTTTCAGGGGTTACTAGTCCCATTTTTGTTAAAAAGTATATAATGATTGGCAATTCAAAAATAAAACCAGCTGCAAGGCAAGAAGTTTTTAATAGGCCAATATAAGAGCTTAAATCAAAATTATTTTTCACTTCATCAGCAACCATATAACTTCCTAAAAAGTTTACAGATAGTGGTGTGATGACATAATAACCAAATAAAATTCCAATAAAAAACAATAAAGAGGTAATGATAATAAAGCTTCTAGCGTTTTTCTTTTCGGCATCATACAAAGCTGGTTTAATAAATTTCCAAACTTCCCAAATTACATATGGAAATGCCATGACAAACCCAAAAGCAATAGAAGTCCAAATATGTGCAGAAAATTGCCCTGCCATAGTCCTACTTTGTACAATAAAGGGTATTTTTTCTATACACAATCCATCAGTGCCTAAACTTTGTGAGATGGAGCATAAAAAACGATAAGTAAAAAAATCTGGCGACTTTGGAGCAAGCAAGATAGTTTTAAAAATAAAATCTTTCATCATAAAAGCAATCATACCACCTACAAAAACTGCCAGGGTAGATCGAATTAAGGTCCATCGTAAAATCTCTAAATGTCCAAGAAAAGACATTTCATTTTTTTGCTCACTCATGTGTTTATTTTAATTTTGGAAAGGTATTAAATTATTCCCTCTTTTATTAAATCATGAAAATGAACTATTCCAAAATAGGTGTTATTTTTTGTAACTAAGATTTGGGTTATATCTTTTTCTTGCATCATATCTAAAGCTTTCACAGCCATCGTATCTTCGCTAACACTTATTGGATTTTTGCTCATAATGTCTTTTGCCATTAAACTGCTAAAGTTTAAATCTTTTTCAAGCATTCTTCTAATGTCTCCATCTGTTATGATACCAACGATAGCATCATTTTCTACCACAGCAGTAGTACCTAATCGTTTTTTAGAAATTTCTATAATCACATCTTTAACAGGAGTGTCTAATTTTACCATTGGTTTTTCATTGTTGGTAGCCAACTCCCCAACTCTTAGGTATAATTTTTTTCCCAAAGCACCTCCAGGGTGGTATTTGGCAAAATCTCTACTGGTAAAATCATTCAATTCTAATAAACAAACGGCCAAAGCATCACCCATTACCAATTGTGCTGTAGTACTACTGGTTGGGGCAAGGTTATTAGGACAAGCTTCTTTTTCTACATAAGAATTTAATACAAAATTGGCGTGATTAGCCAAATACGAATCTGTATTTCCAGTAATCGCAATAATTTGATTGCCATAATTTTTAATTAACGGAACCAGTACTTTAATTTCTGGAGTATTGCCACTTTTCGAGATACAAATAACCACGTCATCTTCTAAAATATTCCCTAAATCTCCATGAATAGCATCTGCTGCATGCATAAAAACGGCTGGAGTACCTGTTGAATTTAGTGTGGCTACAATTTTTGTAGCAATATTTGCGCTTTTACCAATACCCGTTACAATTACTCTACCATTAGATGCAATGATTGTTTTTACAGCATTTTTAAAGTCTTCATTTAAAAGATTTGCTAAATTTTTGATAGAAGATGCTTCTGATAAAATTGTTTTTTTGGCAGTTGATAAAATATCTTTTGAAATTTTCAAATCTTTATTATTTTTAGTAAATAAATTGTATATTTAAATACTTAATAAGCAGTAATATACCTAAAACACTTGAATTAAATAACTTAATACAAAACGTGTCTTTGCAAAAATATTCAAAATTAGAGAAATAAGAAGATGAAATTGACAAAAATTAATCTGGAAGAAAATTTAAAAAAGTATTTCGGGTTTAATAAGTTCAAAGGACTACAGAAAAATGCAATAGAAAGCATTATTAATGGTAACAATACTTTTGTTGTGATGCCAACAGGAGGGGGTAAATCTTTAATTTATCAATTACCAGCATTAATTTTAGATGGAACTGCAATTGTAGTTTCTCCATTGATTGCCTTAATGAAAAATCAAGTTGATGCCTTAAGGGGTATCTCTACAGAACATGGAATTGCTCATGTGCTAAATTCCTCTTTAAATAAAGGAGAAATAGCACAAGTAATGAGTGATATAGAAAATGGAATTACCAAATTACTATACGTCGCTCCAGAATCACTTACCAAAGATACCTATGTAGATTTCTTAAAAAGTCAAAAAATATCCTTTTTTGCTATTGATGAAGCACATTGTATCTCAGAATGGGGGCATGATTTTAGACCTGAGTACAGAAATTTAAAAAATATTTTTAAAAAAATAGGAGAGTTTCCTGTTATTGGTTTGACCGCTACGGCTACAGAAAAAGTACAAGAAGATATTTTAAAAAACTTGGGTATTTTAGGGTCTGCAAATACTTTTAAAGCATCGTTTAATAGGGCCAATTTATTTTATGAAGTTCGACCTAAAACGGTAAATGTAGATAAGGATATTATTCGATTTGTAAGAAAATATGAAGGTAAATCAGGGATTATCTATTGTTTGAGTAGAAAAAAAGTGGAAGAAATTGCACAGATTTTACAAGTAAACGGAATCAAAGCAGTACCATATCATGCAGGGCTAGACGCTAAAACCAGAGCAAAACACCAAGATATGTTTTTGATGGAAGATATAGATGTGGTAGTGGCAACAATAGCATTTGGTATGGGTATTGACAAGCCCGATGTTCGATTTGTAATCCATCATGATATACCTAAAAGTTTAGAAAGTTATTATCAAGAAACTGGTAGAGCAGGGCGAGATGGCGGAGAAGGGTATTGTTTGTCTTATTATTCGTACAAAGACATTGAAAAATTAGAGAAATTTTTATCGGGAAAACCAGTTGCAGAACAGGAAATTGGCAATGCTTTACTGCAAGAGGTTGTAGCTTACGCAGAAACCTCTATGTCGCGTCGTAAGTTTTTACTTCATTATTTTGGAGAAGAATTTGATGAGATAAACGGCGAAGGAGCCGATATGGATGACAATACTAGAAATCCGAAAAACAAGGTAGAAGCAAAAAAGGAAGTTAAAATTTTATTGGAAGCAGTAAAAAACACAAAAGAAGAATACAAATCTAAAGAAGTAATTAACACCCTTATTGGCAAAGAAAATGCCTTGCTAATTTCTCATAAAACCAACAAGCAACCCTTTTTTGGTATTGGAAAAGATAAAGAGGATAGATATTGGATGGCTTTGATTAGGCAAACCTTAGTTGCAAATTTGTTGTATAAAGAAATAGAGCAATATGGGGTTTTGAAATTGACAGAAAAAGGACATGACTTTATAAAAAATCCAGTATCATTTATGATGACAGAGGATCATGTGTTTAGTGCAGAAGAAGATGCAAATATTATTACCAATGCAAAGGGAGCTGGTGCCACAACCGATGAAACTTTGATGAAAATGCTAAAAGAACTGCGAAAAAGCATAGGTAAAAAACATGGAGTGCCACCATTTGTGGTTTTTCAAGATCCTTCGCTAGAAGATATGACTTTAAAATATCCTATTACTTTAGAAGAGTTAGCAAACGTACATGGAGTAGGAGATGGAAAAGCAAAAAAATATGGTAAAGAATTTGTAGCAATGATTGCCAAATATGTTGAAGATAATGAGATTACACGTCCAGATGATTTAATTGTAAAAAGTACTGGGTTGAATTCTGGCCTAAAGCTCTTTATTATTCAAAATACAGATAAAAAAATTCCGTTGATCGATATTGCTAAATCTAAAGGTTTAGAAATGCCTGAATTGGTAAAGGTTATGGAGCAAATTATATATTCTGGTACTAAAATTAATATCAATTACAGTATTGACGAACTATTAGATGAAGATCAGCAAGAAGAAATTTACGATTATTTTATGGAAGCAGAATCGGATAAAATTCAGGTTGCTTTAGATGAATTTGATGGCGATTATGATGAGGAGGAATTGCGATTGATGCGTATAACATTTATTAGTGAGGTAGAAAATTAACACTAATTATTGCAACACAAAACCCTAAAATGATAGCTATAAATTTTTGGTAATTAAATTTGTGATCTTGTGAGCTTTCAAACAAAATGGCATTGGAAATATGTAAAAATATACCA
>JAUIAA010000200.1 GCA_030425715.1 Bacteroidia bacterium
AACCTGACTGGCTACCGAAAGTGCACTAATATAATGACCGTGCGCATCGATAAAAGCAGGTAGAAGTGTTTGGCCCTTTAAGTCTATTAACTTGGCTGAAGACTCGAATTTTTCAAGAGCTTCTTGCTTGGTTCCAACAAAAATGATTTTCCCTTCTTGCTCTACTACTGCTTCGGTATAGGTTGGCTCACTACCCTCCATTGTAATGATATCGCCATTGTGGTAAATTGCAACGGACTCACCTACAGAATTATTTTGTTTGGCTGGTTGATTGCAACTTGCAAGACCTAAAATTGAAATTACAATTGCCAGAAATTTGTTTTTTTTCATGATAATTTATTTTTACCTTTTTTAAGTAATATTCTTTATTTTGGAAACAATAAGACTATAGAACCTCTAATACCAAAACGGCTACGAACTTCTGAGGGTGCTGCCAAATTAAATCTTGGTCCCAAAGCCAAACTCACTTTTTGTTTTCCAAAAGAGGTTAAACCCGAAAACATAGGAATAAACCACAAATTGGTTGAATTGGCTTTCCAGTTTTGGGTCCATTCAATTGCAGCTGTAATGCCAGCGCTGCTTTTCCAGTTATAAGTTAAAAAAGGGTTTACAAACATCTGGCTTAAATCTTGTCGTGACGAATCGCCAGCAACACTCCAAATTTGGTTCCATAACGCCCCGTAGGTCCAACCACCTGTTTGTTTAAGTACAACTACTGTTGGACCTATGCCAAATTTTTCTGTGGTAAGAAAATCGTTGGTTCCGGTAGGTATTAATAATACCGGACCGGCACCCCATGTAAGCCCATTTTTAGTATTGGTTGGAGAAAGGAAAGCGCTTGCCACAATATCTGACAAACCGGATTGATGCTCTTCGATGCCGGTAATATTGTATTGAGAAACCACAGGAACAATAATACGGGTTATCAAATTCAGGTTTTCGTTAAGAGTGATAGGAATAACCGGCTGAATGTTTAAGGTATAACGGGAGCCTTTTAAATCTCCAATACCATGATCGAAATTACTTTGAAGCGGTATACTAATTAGCGATGCGACAGGGTTTGCCAATTTTTTGGCCAACTCAGCATCATCATCTTGTGCAAATGCTGTTAAATTACCCAATAACAAAAATGTTATTAGAGTATACAGTTGGATGGTTCTCAAATATTTTGTCGGTTTCATAATTCGATTCTTTTATTGAATTTTATTTTTTTGAATAAATTGTTTTTCCTTCTTTAATGGTTTCCAATACTAAAATATCTTTTAGTTTCATAGGATCAATTTTTAAAGGGTTTTGATCTAAAATAACCAAATCTGCAAGTTTACCAGGAGCAAGTGTGCCCTTTTTATCATCTTCAAAATGTTGGTAAGCACCCCAGATGGTGATCGATTTTAGCGCCTCGTAGGGTGTCAACCTTTCTGCTTCACCAATAACGTCACCGCTTCTACTTACACGATTTACGGTAGTCCAAAGAATCATCATAAGGTTAGGAAATGCTACCGGAGCATCTGTGTGGCTTGTTACATGAACACCTTTGTTTAAAGCAGATTTAATTGGGCTTATTTTTACAGCCTCTTCAGGCCCTATAATTTCTTTATACCAATCGCCCCAATAAAAAGTATGCATCGGGAAAAGAGAAGCAACAATATCGTATTTTTTGAGTGAATCGAGCTGATCTTGTCTGGTAAACTGCCCATGAATAAGCGTTGTTCTTCTGTCTTCGTTTCCATACTTTTTGGCTGCTTTATTTACTGCTCGCAATAATTGATCGATGGCGGCATCGCCATTACAATGAGAAAGTAATTGCCAATTATTTTTAAAAGCCGTGGCTACAATTGTGTCTACATCTGCATCATTTTCAAAGGCTGGATATCCTAGATAGCCCTTTTTCTGTCCGTCGGGGGGTAATAAATACGGTGTTGTTCGCCATGCTGTACGCCCCTGAGGTGAACCATCCAGGGTTAGTTTAATACCGCCTACACGGTAATGATTTTGATAGTTATTACCATACCATTCTGATTCAATATACTTCGGCATGGTATAATCGACATAACTCACCACATCCAAATACATCTTCCCTCGCTTTGCGTAGTCGGCCATTTGTTCGTGATTTGTCATCGCTCGCCCCTCCTGTGCGGTGGTATAACCGTATTTTGCAGCCATTTTTTGACCTTCGTCTAAATATAAGTCGGCAATGGCAGGTTCGGTTGGGCTAATTAGTTTTAACATATGAGGAATAGAGGCTAATTCCTCCAAAACCCCATTGGGTGTTTTGCCATCCTTCTCACGTCTAATAATACCGCCCTTAGGATTTGGCGTTGAGGCATTAATATTTAGTTTTTCCAAACCAACGGTATTGGCAACACTAAAATGTCCAGATATATGAACAATATACACCGGAATTTCAGTTGAAACCTGATCTAGCTCATGTCTGGTTGGGAAACGCTTTTCTGCAAGCGCTGCATCATCAAAACCAAGACCAATAATCCAACCTTGGGTTTTGTCGGTGCCATTTGCGGCATGCCATTCTTTTAAAGTTTTAATCAATGCTGGAATATCATCAGTTTGTCCATCCGGACTTGCTAATAAATTTCCGCAAACTGCCTGTGCCCCAAACCCATGAAAATGCGCATGGCCATCAACAAAACCAGGCACCAAAGTTTTGCCTTGCAAATCGATCTCGACCTTGTTGTCTCCAGCCAATTTTAACGCTTCAGTCTTAGTACCGACAAAAACAATTTTTCCGTCTTCTTCAACTAGAGCCTCAACGTATTCAGCATTATCTCCTTCCATGGTAATAATATCACCACCGCTATAGACGGTTTTTGAAATTGAGGGTGTAACATTGTTTTCTTGTTGACCTTTTTGGCAGGCCAAGATCAAAATAAGTACGAAATAAAGTGCTATTTTTTTCATTGTAAGCATCGTGCTTTTTGGTTAATTTATGATTTAGTGAGATTTCTTTTTTACTAATTTACTCATCACAAAGGCAATTCCCCAACTGTTGTAGTAATTCCATTTGTTATCCCAAACGAGCGCCACTCCAAATTCCCAATTTTTTGGAAGATGAGCGCCGTATTCTATACCGAGTCGGGTAGTAGTGAAATTATGGCTTTTGGAAAACTCGGCACCTACGCCTGCCAAGGCAGTCCAGCGGGGAGCAAATTTGTACAGGGCAACCGGTATCACCGCTATCGGGTTTTTCCGTTCGATTTCTGTTCCGTGTTGATCTTCTATGACAAAAGTTTCCAAAATCCAATCATTTTGTAACCCAACCGCCCAATGATCACTTATCCAATAATCATAATTAAGCGACCAAGAAGCCAAAGGTACCCATTGTGTACGCCCTTCAAATTTTCCTTCAGAGATTTGCGTATGACCTAACCCAAAACCTATGCGATGAGTACCCTTCATGCCGTGGGCTTCAGAGGTGTTACTTTGACCATGTTCTTCTTGTGCTACTACATGCTGTAAACAGCAAAAAAATAAAAAAGCAAAAAACGCAAACTTTATAGACACAATCTTCATTTTACTTTTCGATGGGTTGTACTCTACCCTCGAGCATTGTTCCCCAAACTTTGATGTCCTTAATTTTTTCGGGGGCCACTTTAAAAGGCCTTTGTTCTAAAATAGTAAGGTTGGCATCTTTCCCAATTTCGATAGAACCAACCGATTTTTCTAATTGTAAAGATCGCGCTGCTTCAATTGTTACTGCTCTTAGGGCAACATCAACAGGTACTTTATGTTGAGGACCGGCTACATTTCCTTCTAAAGTAGTCCTGTTTACTCCTGCCCACATCAACAAAAGTGGGTTTGCGGGTGCCATAGGCATATCAGAATGGAAATTTAACGAGCCGTTGTGCTTTAATACCTCTCCATGAGGTACCATATTTTGAACTTCAGCTTCTTTCATCCCTAATTTACCATACCTTCCAGCCAAAACAGTAACATAGTACGGATTAGAACTAACAATACCTCCTAATTTTATCCATTTTTCAACTTGTTCTGGTCTTGCAAATCCAAAGTGAATAAGTTCTGTTCTATGATCGTAGCGAGGATTTCGTTTCATTGCTTTTTCTAATTCGCCTAAAACAACATCAAAGCCTTCATCGCCATTGTTATGTACATGAATTTGGTAATTGGCATCCCAATACGTTTGAAAAGCATATGCGATTACCTTAGGATCCATAATCCATTCGCCGTGATGCCCGTCGGTATAACCGTCTTTCATCATCATTAGTTGGCTAAAGATTGCTCCGTCTGCCAATAATTTGACTTGTTTGGGTAAAAATTTGGTACGCCCAGAACCCCAATCTAAAACTTTTTCTGTTGCTATTAACAGTGAATCAGGATTATTAGGATAAGTTT
>JAUIAA010000201.1 GCA_030425715.1 Bacteroidia bacterium
GGGTAAGGTAATAAGCGACCCCCCACCAGCCAAGGTATTTATTACTCCGGTAAGGATTCCAATAACAATAAGAAGAAGGATGTCGTATGTCATAAGCCGAAGTAAAAGTAATGTAATTTATAAATAAGTTTGCATTTAAATCAGGCTTTGCAAAAGATGACGTGCATGGGCTTGGTATCCTGGACTTTTAGATTGAAAGTCCTTTTGCAGGATTAATTTTAACTCAGGATGTATCCAATTTAGTTCTTTACCTAATAAAAAAAGAGAATCCATTGCAAATACTTGGGTTGCAATTTTGTGGTTTTCTATCATCCAATCAAAATTACATTCGGCGAGCACTTCTTTTTGTTGAGGAGATAATTTGATTATACCTTCCTTTTTTACATAATTAGATTGGATAACCTTAAAACAGATTTTTGAGATAGGACGTAGCTGACTTTCGTGTTTTACCGTTTGTAAACTATTGATAAAATAATCTAAATGACTTTGAATTAGAGATAAATCTTGTAAACACACCAATTCAAAAACCCAAGTAGCAAGTATATTTATTCTTTTATTTCCTTCAAAAATCAAAGGAACTAAATAAGAAAAGGTTTCTTTATTTTTTAATACAAATGCTGCAGCGGCATCTCTATATTCTCTTTTAGCATTTGGAATGGCTTCCAACTGTAAAATTAAATCTTTTTTTGTTTTTAAAGTTTTCAATTAGTGGGTAACTCACGAATTTATAATTAATATACCCAAAAGTATAAAATTTCCTATTTTTACCAAGCATTCTAAAAGACAAAGAATTTTACAACAATTTTATAATTATCAAGTTATTTAAATATGGAAAAGAAACTAGGTTTTCAAATCGTTTTTATTTTTATTTTTTTATTTGGTTTTCAGTCGGTTAACGCACAAGAGAAAATAAATCAATTCGATAAGAATAATAAAAGGGACGGTGTATGGAAAAAGTTTTACAGCAACAATAGAGTTCGTTATGTAGGAACTTTTGATCATGGTAAGGAGGTAGGTACGTTTAAATTTTATTCTGCTTCAAATTCTGATTTTCCTATCATCATAAAAAAATACGAAAAAAATTCTGACGTTGCTAATGTTGAATTTTATACCACAGCTGGAGTTTTAGAAAGTAAAGGGAAGATGGTAGGAAAGAATAGAGAAGGAAAGTGGCTCTTTTACCATACAGATGGTAAAACGGTTATGAGTGAAGAAAATTACAAAAATGGCAAGTTGGATGGCGAGTATAAAACCTTTTACAACAATGGTGCTCCAACAGAAATTGCAACCTATAAAAATGGACTGCTAAATGGCAATTATAAAAAATATGCTATAAAAGGATTTATATATCAAGACTTTAATTATGTAGATGGTAAATTAAACGGTATAGCAACTTACTACAGCCGAAAAACGGGTGATTTGGTTAAAAAAGGTCCTTTTAAAAATGATTTACGCGTTGGTACTTGGGAAAATTACGTAGATGGAGAGTTGGTAAGTACCGAGCAACCTGCCTTAAAACCTAAGCGAGAATCAAAGTAGTAGATATTCAATTTTAATTCTCTTATTTTGTACCTTTGCAAACTCTAATTTTAATATATGAAAAGAGTAATTGTAGGGCTTTCTGGTGGAGTAGATTCTAGTGTTGCAGCCTACCTTTTAAAAGCGCAAGGATATGAAGTTATTGGCCTTTTTATGAAAAATTGGCACGACGATTCTGTTACCATTTCTAATGAGTGTCCTTGGCTAGAAGATAGTAATGATGCCATGTTAGTTGCCGATAAATTAGGCATTCCTTTTCAAGTTGTAGATTTAAGCGAGCAATATAAAGATAGAATTGTTGATTATATGTTTCGTGAGTACGAAATGGGGCGCACACCAAATCCAGATGTACTTTGTAATCGAGAAATCAAATTCGATGTTTTTATGAAAATTGCAATGGATTTGGGTGCAGATTTTGTGGCTACCGGCCATTATTGTCGGAAAGGAGAGTTGGTAAAGGATGGAGAAAAAATCTATCAATTATTGGCTGGAAAAGATAAAAATAAGGATCAATCCTATTTTTTATGTCAATTATCTCAGAATCAATTGTCTAAATCTTTATTTCCTATTGGCGAGTTGACCAAACCTGAAGTAAGAGAAATTGCAGCAAAATTAGATTTGATTACGGCAGAGAAAAAAGATTCGCAAGGATTATGTTTTATTGGCAAGGTTCGTTTACCAGAATTTTTACAGCAAAAATTGCAACCTAAAGCAGGGGTGATTGTTCAAATTCCGAATGATTCTGAATTGTATGATAGAGAAATTCCTAAGTTTGAAGATAAAGAGGCAGAGTTGAAGTTTTTTAGTGAAAAATTTCATTACCATAAAGCAGACGGAAAAATTGTAGGAAACCACCAAGGAGCCCATTATTTTACCAAGGGGCAACGCAAAGGATTGGCAGTTGGCGGTACAGTTGAACCCTTATTTGTGATTGATACAGATGTAGAGGAGAATATTATTTATACTGGAGAAGGAAAAAACCACACAGGTCTGTATAGAAATGTGTTGTTTGTGCAAAACGATGAAATTCATTGGATAAGAGAAGATTTATCTTTAAAATCGGGAGAAGAATTAGAGGTAGATGCAAGAATTCGTTATCGTCAAGAATTGGAAAAGGCAACTTTATACCAAACGGAAAATGGTTTGTATGTCGCTTTTAAAAAGAAACAATCTGCAATTACAGAAGGGCAATTTGTAGCCTGGTATCAAGGAGATGAATTATTGGGTTCTGGAGTAATATCATAAAATTATAGAAATTGAAAAATGAAATAACACAACTTTTTAATATTCAATACCCAATTATTCAAGCTGGAATGATTTGGGCAAGTGGTTGGAAATTAGCTTCAGCTGTAAGTAATGCCGGAGGTTTAGGGTTAATTGGTGCTGGTTCTATGTACCCTGAAGTTTTGCGGGAGCATATTCAGAAATGTAAAAAAGCGACCCAAAACCCATTTGGAGTAAATGTGCCCATGCTTTACCCAAATATAGAAGAGATTATAGATATTATAGTTAAAGAAGATGTGAAAATAGTTTTCACTTCTGCCGGAAACCCTAAAACATGGACATCTTATCTTCAAGAAAAAGGAATAACGGTAGTTCACGTGGTTAGTAGTGTAAAGTTCGCGTTAAAGGCCCAAGAAGCAGGTGTAAATGCAGTTGTTGCGGAGGGGTTTGAAGCAGGTGGACACAATGGAAGGGATGAAACCACCACTTTTACTTTAATTCCTATGGTAAAGGAAAAAATAAGTATTCCATTGGTAGCTGCAGGCGGCATAGCCACTGGTAGAGGGATGTTGGCAGCTATGGTATTAGGTGCGGATGGAGTGCAAATTGGTAGTAGATTTGTAGCTAGTGATGAGGCTTCTTCTCATATCAATTTTAAAAATGAAGTGGTAAAAGCAAAAGAAGGAGATACACAGTTAACATTGAAAGAATTGGCTCCTGTTCGTTTATTAAAAAATAAATTTTTTAATGATATTCAAGCGCTTTATAAACAGGCACCAACTAAAGCACAATTACAAGAATTATTAGGTAGGGCTAGAGCCAAAAAAGGAATGTTTGAAGGCGATTTGGAAGAGGGTGAATTAGAAATTGGCCAAATTGCCGGTTTAATTCATGAAATCAAACCAGCGGCTCAAATTGTACAAGAATTAATTTCTGAATACGAAATAGCGAAAGTAGAAATTACCAAATTATACTAGGAGGCTTTAGGAATTCTAAATTGGTAAACTTTTCTTGATTTATTATTCAAATGCCCTTCTCTTAACCACGGGTTGTAAATTTTTAATAACTTATAGTTGATATTTTGATCTTTAGCAAACTGTGCTAAATCATTTATTTCATAGTCTACTTCAATAGTTTTGGTTTTTTCTAAAGAGTATAAATCATCTTTTTCAAAGATAAATCCATATTTTGTAGGGTGGGTTAAAATTTCTTTAACGGCAACAATTCTAGGAATATATCGAGAAGTTTCATCTACCAATAATAAATCATAATAATCGTTTACTTGTTGCGCTTTCATTCTTTTTAAAACACCTGTTCTACCCGCATTATAGGCAGCAGCAGTTAAAGTCCAAGTACCAAATAATTCCTTGGCACTAATTAAATATTTACAAGCAGCTACAGTAGATTTTTCAACATTGTACCTTTCGTCTACATTAGCATTTACTTCTAAGCCTAATTCTCTTGCAGTTTTAGGCATCAATTGCCAAAAACCTTTTGCTCCAGCTACCGATGTAACATTTTGTAATCCACTTTCAATCAAAGCCAAGTATTTAAAATCATCTGGCACGCCGTATTCTTTTAAGATGGGTTCAATT
>JAUIAA010000202.1 GCA_030425715.1 Bacteroidia bacterium
TATTGGCCTTTTTAGCTAACTGAAAAGAGTTTTTTAACTGATTTACTATTTCGTAGTCTCCTATAATTTGGCTATCTAATCCTGTAGCAATTCTGATAAAATGTGTAATTGCATCAGCGTTTTTATACACGTAAGATACTTTGGCAAACTCATCAACTGTACCTTTTGAATGCTTACAAAGCAATGAAATCAATTCGTATGGATGTTTGGCAAAACCAATAATCTCGGTACGATTACAGGTTGAAATTACCATTACATTTTTAATACCTGAGGCTTTGGCATCCTTTAATAAATTTGTCTTACTTTCTACACTTAAACTAAAATTACTTCTGATGGTAACATCTGCTTTTTTATAGCTCAATCCAATAACATAAAAAATCTTTTCGCTGGTACCTTTACTCATATTGTAGGTTAATTTTTATTGGGGTATTTGATTTTCTTTTTAGTTGCTGCAAAATTAAGGTTGCATAATAATTCAAAATATGATTTCTATCATAAAAAGAATTTCTATCCTTTTATTATAAGAAAACTTACATCACAACTGTCAAATACCGTTTAAAAACAATAACTATTTTTAAAAATCTGTACAAAAGTAAAGCTTCTATATTTTATTGATATCGTTTTATAAAAAAAAAATAACGCTAAAAATTATTGTCAATTTCTAATTTTACCTATATATCTATAGTTTCAAAACCAGTTAAAAAATTATATTTGCACTTTATAAAAAAGATATACTTGTGGGCAAAAAAGGCGTGCTATTGGTAAATTTAGGATCTCCAGATTCTACAGATACTAAAGATGTTAAGCGATATTTGGATGAATTTTTAATGGATGAACGGGTAATTGATATGCCTTATTGGAAAAGGTTTTTACTAGTAAAAGGTATTATTTTAAATACGCGTCCAAAAAAAACTGCTGCTGCTTATAAAAAAATATGGCTAAAGGAAGGTTCTCCTTTAATCGTTTTATCAGAAAAATTTCACGAAAAATTAAAGACTAGAACTAATATTCCAACGGCATTGGCAATGCGTTACGGCTCCATGTCTATTGAAAAAGGTATGCAAGAATTACACCATCAAGGTGTAGATCATGTTTTGTTAATACCGCTTTATCCCCACTACGCCATGTCGTCTTACGAAACTGTAGTAGTTAAAGCCCAAGAAATTCAAAAAAAGAAGTTTCCAAATATTAAAATAGAAAGCTACCCTGTTTTTTACAACCAGCCCGACTATATAGAAGTGATGGCTCAAAATATAAAAGAGCAAATTGGCTCTTTTGACTATGACTTTATTTTATTTTCACACCACGGAATACCTGAGCGACATATATTGCTAAGCGATACCACAAATTCACATTGTAAAATTGACGGAAGCTGTTGCAATAAAAAATCAGTTGCACACGAAACTTGTTATAGACATCAATGCTTTGAGACTACCAAGGAAATTGTGAAAAAGTTACATTTGAAAGAGGGGACTTATGGTGATTCTTTTCAATCTCGATTGTTAAAAGACCCATGGCTAAAACCATATACCGATTTCGAATTTGAAAGATTGGCAGAAAAAGGCGTCAAAAAATTAATTGTCATCACTCCTTCGTTTGTAGTAGATTGTCTAGAAACCCTTGAAGAAATTGCTATGGAAGGTAAAAAACAATTTTTAGAAGCTGGTGGTAGTGATTTTAAACATTTATCTTGTTTAAATGATAACGATACATGGGTAAATACAGTTAACAACTGGATTAACAACTGGGCATCATAACATCTTAACAAAACCATGGAATACCTATATTTAAAATCTCTACATATTATATTTATAGTAACTTGGTTTGCTGGTTTATTTTACATTGTTAGGTTGTTTATTTACTTTAAAGAAGCAGATAAAAAAGAAGAACCCAACCAAAGCATTTTAAAAGAACAATATGCCCTTATGAGTAAAAGATTATGGTATATTATTACTTGGCCTTCTGCAATTTTAGCTAGTGTTTTTGGGTTTTGTATGCTGTATTTAAATCCTGATTTATTGAGTCAAAAATGGATGCTTTTAAAATTACTATTTGTATCTGGATTATATATTTACCACGGTACGTGCCAAATTATGATGGGGCAAATCTTAAAAAACAAATTGAAAATTTCTGCCATGAAATTGCGTATTTGGAATGAAGTAGTAACCCTTATTCTTTTTGCCGTTGTTTTTTTGGTGATTTTAAAAAATACCATTCACTGGATTTATGGTGTTGTAGGATTGATTTCTATATCCATCCTTTTAATGTTAGGAATTAAATTTTATAAAAAATTAAGGGCTAAAAATAGTTGGGATAAATCTGAGAACTAGAAACTTACTACTTCTCCATGCAGTAAGGACGAATTGCTTTCAAGCATAAAATCACACCCTTTAGGAATAATTCTTTTAACTGCATTTTTTAATTTTTGATGCTGTAATAAGGCTATAATTTCTGCATAACTTAAAGTATTATTATCAAAAACTACCATTTCAAAATTTTCGTTTTCAGGAATTACCAAAGACATTAAAACCATTTTAGCCTTGGTTGCAATTCTTACTTTTTCTAAAAGGTCTTTATCCTTTCCTAAAAATAAAATTTTAGGGTTTTGAATTTGTTTTTTCTTACCTGACTTAAGCTGTAAATTATTTATCAAAACAAGGAAGTTTACACCTAATTTAGAAAGTCTATTTAGTAATTTATTCACTTTAAAATGCTTGTTATAAAACAAATGCATTGCGCCATAAAAATGTTGCAAATAGGTAATATTACGTACGGTGCTTTCTCCTTTATAATGCACTATTGTTGTATTGCCAACATAATAATTTTGATAACCACTTTGTAATAATTTAAAACTCAAATCTATATCTTCACCGTACATAAAATAATCTTCATCAAACCCGCCAACATGCTCAAAAACACTTTTACACATCAACATAAAAGCTCCTGTTAAAACCGGTACTGGCGCAACCAATTTTTCTTTAATTTGATTGGCATAGTAGTTTTTACCATTACCTAATATTTTTTGCCTTGCGATTTTTATGGTTGGCACATTTCGTTTGCATTCTGGTAAAAACTTTCCTGAGCCATCTATAAATCGCACACCTATTGCTCCAAAATTTTCGTGTTCTTTGGCAAAATTTAACACCTTGAGCAGATCATTTTCGCCAATTACAGTATCTGGATTTAAAATTAGAATATATTCGCCTTGAGCGAAAGAAACCCCCAAATTATTAGCCTTTGAAAACCCTAGATTTTCATTATTTGGAATACATTTTACTTTAGGGAAATCGAGCTGTAGCATTTTTACACTTTCATCACTAGAGTGATTATCTACTACAATAATTTCAGCTACAATATCGGTACATGCCTGCTGTACAGAAAGTATACATTGCTTTAAAAAATATTGCACATTATAGTTGACAATAATTACCGAAAGTTGGACTTTTTTTTCGATAAGGCTAGGTTTTGTTTAAACTATTCTCGAAAGGAATTCTATTTAAAATACTTCTTCCTAAGGTAACTTCATCTGCATATTCTAGTTCATCACCTACAGAAATACCTCTAGCAATGGTAGATAATTTTACCTCAAAATCTTGTAATTGTCTATAAATATAAAAGTTAGTAGTATCGCCTTCCATGGTAGAACTTAAAGCAAAAATAACTTCGGTTACTTGATTGTTCTTTACTTTATTTACCAAGCTTTCAATGGTTAAGTTCTGTGGACCAACACCTTCAATTGGAGATATTTTTCCGCCCAAAACATGGTAATGACCTCTAAATTGAGAGGTTTGTTCAATTGCCATCACATCTCTAATATCTTCTACCACACAAATTATTTCGCTATTACGCTTAGGGTTATTGCAAATTTCACAAATCTCTACATCAGATATATTATGGCAGTTATTGCACAATTTTATTTCACTTCTAAAATTTTGCAAGGCTTGAGCCAAATGTTTGGTTTGTTCTGTTGGTTGTTTTAACAAATGTAAAACCAAACGCAATGCGGTTCTTTTCCCTATTCCAGGAAACTGAGACATTTCATTTACTGCATTTTCTAATAATTTTGAAGAAAGATCCATTTTGCAAATGTAAACTTTTATAGCATTATACTATTTTATAAAAACACAAAAATAGAAATCTTTTTATTACAAATACTACGGTTTGCTTAGCTCAAATTAGATGTGTATTTTATTGGTGATAAATGTAAATATTCTATACTTTTGGTATATGGAAAAAGATTTGAGTAATTACAGAAAAAGTTATGAAAAGGGAGAATTAAGAAAAGACTCTACTCCTGAAAATCCAATGGAACTTTTCCAAAATTGGTTTGTT
>JAUIAA010000203.1 GCA_030425715.1 Bacteroidia bacterium
AACCTGTACAAAAATCGAATTGTTTCCTCCCGGTCATTACTTGCACAGCTCGGATGGGGAGCTAAAGCAATGGTATTCGCGTGATTGGATGGAATATGAAGCCGTAAAGGATAACGAAACCAGTATTCAGGCTATCAAAGAAGCGCTTGAAGCTGCCGTGCACCGTCAGTTAATGTCGGATGTGCCTTATGGTGTATTGCTTTCAGGAGGTTTAGATTCTTCAGTAACTTCCGCTATAGCGAAAAAATACGCAGAGAAAAGAGTAGAATCTGGAGATACGCAAGCAGCATGGTGGCCGCAATTACACTCTTTTTCTGTTGGACTAGAGGGGTCTCCTGATTTGGCTGCTGCGCAAAAAGTTGCCGACCATATTGGAACCGTACACCACGAAATCAAGTTTACCATTCAAGAAGGCCTAGATGCCATTAAAGATGTGATTTATAACCTAGAAACTTATGACATCACAACCATTAGAGCGTCAACTCCAATGTATTTAATGGCGAGAGTAATAAAATCTATGGGGGTGAAAATGGTACTTTCTGGAGAAGGAGCAGATGAATTGTTTGGAGGTTATTTGTACTTTCATAAGGCACCAAGTGCAGAAGAGTTTCATAAAGAAACAGTTAGAAAACTAGATAAATTACACATGTACGATTGTTTACGTGCAAACAAATCATTGGCTGCATGGGGAATTGAAGGACGTGTACCTTTTTTAGACAAAGAATTTATGGATGTTGCCATGCGTATCAACCCAGAAGATAAAATGATCAATGGGGAGCGAATGGAAAAATGGGTAGTAAGAAAGGCATTTGAACAGTATTTACCAGAAAGTGTGGCTTGGAGACAAAAAGAACAATTTTCGGATGGTGTTGGATATAGCTGGATTGATACTTTAAAAGATGTGGTAGAGCAAGAGGTTACTGATGAGCAATTGGCAAATGCAAAATATAGATTTCCAATTCAAACCTCAACTACCAAAGAAGAGTTTTATTACCGTTCTATTTTTACTGAGCATTTCCCATCTGATACAGCTGCATTGAGTGTACCACAAGAACCTTCAGTGGCATGTAGTACTAAAATTGCTTTGGAATGGGATGAGAGTTTTAAGAATATGAATGACCCATCGGGTAGAGCTGTTGCCAATGTACATGAAGATGCTTACTAAACAAGTTTATATAGATGTTTGAATTAAAGAGAGAGGAGTTTATTCCTCTCTTTTTATTGGTTAAAATAACGGTCTAACACTTTTTCATTTTCTTTTGCAGATAATTGTGAAGCGCCTTTAGTATACATTACATCTAATCTATGTTGGTAAGTCTCTGTTATTCTATGTCGTACCATTTTCATAGTAGAGTTAATCATTTTATTTTCTTCTGTAAAAGGCTCTTCAATAATTTGAAATTGAGTAGGAATCCATTTTGTTGGAAATTTATCTTTAAACTCTGGTTGTTTACTAAAATTGAGGAAATCTTCTTTCAATAGTTTTAATAAATCGGCTTTTTGGATACCAGTTTTTTGAATTTTTTCTTTAATAGGATTTTCGTTTAGGGTAACTAGTGCTGTAGTGTATTTTTGATGGTCGTTATAAATCATAATTTGTTGGATAAATTTAGAAGAGTTCACGATGGCTTCTTCTATTTCTTCAGGAGAATATTTTTCGCCATCTTCTGAAATTAACAAAGCTTTTTCTCTTCCAACCACAACTAAAAAATCATCTTCATCTATAAAGCCTAAATCCCCTGTGTGTAACCATCCATTTTTTATGGTTTCTGCGGTTGCTTCTGGATTTTTATAGTAGCCCTTCATTACATTGTCTCCCTGAATCACAATTTCACCTTTTTGTTCTTTAGGAAGTTCTTTGCCATTATCGTCACAAATTTTACAAGTAATTCCGCCTAAAATTTTACCAGATGTTCCCATTTTGTGTGCAAATGGGGTATTGGTAGAAATAATTGGAGCAGCTTCGGTTAGACCATAACCTTGATAAACAGGTATACCAATTGCTCGGTAAAACTGCTGTTGTTTGATATCGAGCAACGCACCACCACCCACAAGAAACTCAATATTTGGACCAAAAATGGTACGTAATTTTTTAAAGATTAAAAATTCTGCTAAATAATAATTTCCTGCAGTTGCAAATTGAATAGCAAATGGAGGTTTTCGAAATCCATCTCCATTTCGTTGAATTGCGGCTTCTATTCCACGGTTAAATATTCCTTCAATAAAATTGCCTTTGGCTTGGATTCCTTCTTTAAATTTATGAATAAAATTACTGGTAAGGGCTGGAACGGTAAGTAAAAAATTAGGACTAGCTTCTATTAGGTTTTTTGGTATATTCTTTAAGGCATTCATACCACCACCTCTTGCATCGACAAAATGAATTGAAAGACCTTTTACCAGTGCAGTATAAATCCCTACGGTGTGCGCAAAAGAATGGTCGGTTGGTAAAATGAGCAGGGTAGAGATACCTTCTTTAATTTGAAAGGTGTTCACTGCTTCATGACTATTGGCATAGTAGTTTAAATGCGTTAACATAATTCCTTTAGGGTTGCCAGTAGTACCAGAAGTATATGAAATAGTTACCACATCATCTTCTGTAATTTTATTTGCAATGGCTTGAATTTTTTGGCTGTTTTTTTCAAAATTTTCTTTTCCAAGCTGGTATAGATCTTGGATGAAAATAAGCTTATTCTCGTCAAAATTTAAGCTTTTGCAGAGCGTACTTATTTTTTCTGAAGGTTGGTCTAAAACAATGATTTTTAAATCTTTGTTGGTATAAGCATCCCAGTTTTTAATTACTTTTTCGAGGGTGTTTTCCGAAATTACAAATAGCTTGGCGTCGGAGTGATTTACTCTAAAAGGAACTTCTTCGGCTAATAATTTAATGGATAAAGGAACGGAAATTGCCCCAGCAAAAAGAGTTGCAAATTCAGCAATAATCCAATCGGTTTTTGCTTCGGATAGAATGGCAACTTTATCTTCGTAAACCACGCCTAGTTCAATAAACGCACTACTTAGTTGTAAGGCTCTAGTTTTTGTTTCTGAAAAACTAGTTCGACTCCAGCCATTATCACTTTTTTCGCTTAAATAAGGTTTTGCAGCATATTTTTTTGATGCTTTTTCTAGCATCTTAAACACGGTTCTTTTAGCCATAAAATTAAAATTTACAAAAACAAAAATACATTATTCTTATGGTATGCTGTAAAGATTCTATTTTTGCTGGATGATTATCTCTAAAAATTAAAGTATGGCAATTCAAAAACAAATTAGGTTAAAGGCATATACTAGAGGGTTTCATTTGATTACTAACCATGTTTTGGAAGCAGTACCTGAAATAGATACGATTGCAGTTGGAATCTTACAGGTATTCATCCAACACACCTCGGCAAGTTTGTGTATCAATGAAAATGCAGATCCTACTGTAAGGCAAGATTTTGAAAGTCATTTGAATCAAATGATTCCTGAAAATGCGCCGTATTTTATCCATACCTACGAAGGACCAGATGATATGCCAGCGCATATTAAAAATGCCATTTTAGGAAGCTCGGTGCAAATACCCATTACAAATGGTAGGTTGAATTTAGGGATTTGGCAAGGTATTTATCTGTGTGAGCACAGAAATAATTCGACAGGGAGGAATTTGGTGTTACCTATATTAGGGACTTAGTTTTTGCTTCAATTAGCTGTTTTAAAATAATTTCTACCCCTAGGTCATCATTGCTTTTGGTACTATAATTCGAAGCTTTTTTAACATTGGGATGTGCATTTTCCATAGCAAAACTAAAATCGGCTAAAGCCAACATTTCCAAATCGTTGTTATAATCGCCAAATACCATGGTTTCACTTTTTTTAATTCCCAATTGATTTTGTACAAAATCTAATGCAAAACCCTTATTGGCATTGGTATGTGAAAGATCTAACCAATTTTCACCAGAAACTTTTATTTGCATTTCATTTTCAAGGTGTTTTACACTTGGGTAAATAAATTCTTCAGAACTATCAAAGTGGTAAACGGCAATTTTAAAAATATCAACACCATCAACCTTAGTTAAATCATGAACAATTTGATGATTGGAATAATATTCACTAAACATATTTATAAATTTCTCCTCACGTGTTTCAATGTATGCAGCATTTTTTCCGCATAGAACTATATAAGTATTTGGAATTTTTCGCAATAAAGGAATTAAATCCATCACTTTTTCCAAATCTAATTTGGTAGCAACAAGTTCTTTCTCTCCTTGCTTTGCAATTCCCCCATTTTCGGCAATGATGGTAATTTCATTCTTAATTTTATCTAACTTATGGGTTATGCTGTGGT
>JAUIAA010000204.1 GCA_030425715.1 Bacteroidia bacterium
TGGCTATTTTTTCAATTGCTTTTCCCATTTTACCATAACCAAATAATGCTATTTTCATCACTAATTTTTAAAAATCAAACTTTAAGTTTACGCCTGTTACCACACTATTATCCCAAGGATTCAATTGAAATGAAGGTCGAAATGACAAGTTTGGTATAAATGCTTTATCATCTAAATGCGCATCGACATTGGCTTCAATTATATTTAAAGCGTACAACCCAATGGTAATAAACATTGCCAAATCTCTATTTTTTTTTAATACTTGTTGTGCTCTAATTAATCCTTGTGTACTAATAAAAGGACCATCCTCTCCATCAAATTCATCAGGTCTCCCAGTAATTCTATATTTATAGGCCGTTTGGTACCTTTTATATTCATTATTATTGTCAATATAAAAATACATCCCCGTTCCTATAGCTGCATAAACCAAAGGGATTTTCCAATACTTTTTATTATAGGCTTGTCCTAAACCTGGTAGTACTGCGGAATAAAAAGCCGCTCTTGCTGGTGATAAAGGATCTATTTCTTGGGAAGGCTCTTCTGAATTTCCAATAATCTTCACATCGTCAATAACTTCTTGTCCGCTACCTAAATTCCAACAAAAAGCACAAATTAAAAAGCTATAGACAAGTTTTAATGACATTTATTCCATTAATTTTTTGATGCGAATAAAATCCTCTTCAGAGTGAAATGGGATGATAATCTTTCCTTTTTCTTTACCCGATACTTTCACTTCTATTTTATGCCCCAAATAGCTACTAATATCCTTTATGCCTTTTTTTACAAATTTAGGCAGCTCTTTTGGTTCCGATTTAGGTGGGTTCAAAGGTTTCCCTTCTCTTAAATTTTTAACCAATTGCTCTGTTTGACGAACGGATAATTTATCTTTTAATATTTTTTGATAAATATCTAATTGTGTATCTTGATCGCTAATATTTATCAGTGCTCTACCGTGTCCCATGGTTAAAAAACCATCTCTAATACCTGTTTGGATAATAGGGTCTAATTTTAGTAATCTCAAAAAATTAGTAACAGTCGATCTGTTTTTACCCACACGGATACTTAATTCTTCTTGGGTTAACTTTATCTCGTCTATTAATTGTTGGTAAGAAAGTGCTACTTCAATAGGGTCTAAATCTTTTCTTTGGATGTTCTCTACCAATGCCATTTCTAGCATTTCTTGGTCGTTGGCAATACGAATATAGGCAGGAATCGTTTTTAACCCAATGGACTTAGAAGCTCTAAATCTTCTTTCACCAGAAACCAATTGAAATTGATTTCCTTCCAATTTTCTAACCGTAATTGGCTGTATTACACCAAGTTCCTTAATAGAGCTTGCCAACTCACGTAAAGCTTCTTCATTAAAATTGGTCCTTGGTTGGTATGGATTTACCTCTATGGCTTCCATTTCTATCTCTACAATATTACCAATCAATTTATCTGCATTTTTATCTTTTGCAGAAATAATATCTTCTTCTGTATCTTTCAATAAAGCCGATAAACCTCTACCCAAGGCTTGTTTTTTAGTAGCTTTAGCCATTTGTATTCTTTTTAATGATTTCGTGCGCTAAGTTAATATAATTAATAGCACCTTTACTAGTTGCATCATAGGCAATGATACTTTCTCCAAAACTTGGAGCTTCTCCCAATCTTATATTTCTTTGAATAATGGTTTTAAAAACCATATCGTGAAAATGCTTTTTTACTTCGGTTACTACCTGATTAGACAATCGCAACCTAGAATCGTACATGGTAAGTAATAAACCTTCAATATCTAAATCAGGGTTATGTACTTTTTGAATACTTTTAATGGTATTTAATAATTTGCCCAATCCTTCTAAAGCGTAATATTCACATTGGATAGGAATAATTACAGAATCTGCTGATGTTAAAGCATTTAAAGTAATCAACCCTAATGATGGTGCACAATCAATAACAATATAATCATAATCATCCTTTATAGGTTCTAATGCAGTTCTTAACATATATTCGCGCTGTTCTCTATCTACCAATTCAATTTCAATGGCAACCAAATCAATATGCGCTGGAATGATATCTACATTAGGCGAGTTGGTTTTCATAATCGCTTCTTTCGCGCTAATGGTGTGCTCTAAAACTTGGTAAGTACCGTTTTCAACCTCCGCTACTTCTATACCTAATCCAGAAGTTGCATTCGCTTGTGGGTCGGCATCAATTAATAATATTTTTTGTTCTAAAACACCAAGTGAAGCAGCCAAATTAACCGTAGTGGTTGTTTTCCCTACTCCTCCTTTTTGATTAGCAATTGCTATTATTTTTCCCATTAAGTGAATGAATTTTTATGGCTGTAAAAATACAATTAATTACGAGCTTTTAAAATGAAGTTTTAAACATTTCAACGAAGTTATAAGCATGAAATTTCTTTGTAAAAACTATTGAATATTTAATTATTTTTTGTTTTTGCTTTTAATCATCATCTCTAACATATCCCACATTTCTTGCGGAATTTCTTCTAACATATTAAACTCTCCTGCACCTTGCAGCCATTCTCCACCGTCAATGGTAACTACTTCTCCGTTTACGTAAGCCGAAAAATCAGACATTAAATAAGCCGCTAAATTTGCCAACTCTTGATGCTCTCCAACCCTGCGAACAGGTATTTTTTTACGCATGTCAAATTTTTCTTTTAAATCTCCAGGCAATAACCTATCCCAAGCTCCTTTTGTAGGAAAAGGCCCTGGTGCAATGGCATTGGTACGAATACCGTATTTTGCCCATTCTACTGCTAAAGACCTTGTCATGGCCAACACCCCTGCTTTCGCCGTAGCGGAAGGCACTACATAGGCGGAACCTGTCCAGGCATAGGTGGTTACAATATTTAAAACAGTTGCTTTTTTTTGTTTGGTATCAATCCAATGTTTTCCAAAAGCCAAAGTGCAATTTTTTGATCCTTTTAAAACAATATCTATTATGGTATCAAAAGCATTTGCCGATAAGCGCTCTGTTGGGCTGATAAAATTACCTGCTGCATTATTCAATAAACCATCTACTTTACCAAAAGTTTCCAAGGTATTTGCCAACATTTGCTCTACTTGATCATAATGTCTTACATCACATTGTACAGCTAAAACTTTACCTCCAGTTTTATCTTGCAATTCTTTAGCAGTAGCTTGCAATTTTTCAATATTTCTTGAACTAATCACAACTTTTGCTCCTAACTCTAAAAAATAAGTGGTCATTGCCTTTCCTAATCCACTACCTCCACCAGTAACTACAATTACTTGATCCTTTAAAGAGCCCTCTCTTAACATTGGTTTATTAAACTGCATATAAATGTATATTTTGATGTAAAAATACGGGAATATTCATATAAATGAAGTAGAAAAATAGATTACTTTTTTTTTAAAATTCCTGCTTGTCATTATTAAAAGTATTTGTATATTTGCCGCACTTTTAAAGAAAACATTGCATATACTGAATATAAAGATATTAAGAAATGAAAAGAACATTCCAACCATCAAAAAGAAAGAGAAAGAATAAACACGGATTTAGAGAGAGAATGTCTAGTGTTAATGGTAGAAAGATCTTGGCTAAAAGGAGAGCTAAAGGGAGAAAGAAACTTTCTGTTTCATCTGAAACTAGCCACAAAAAATAATGTACTTTTCTTAAAAATACATAAGGTGTTACTTTTATTAGTAACACCTTTTTTTATATCTAATTTTAAATATAAAATCAAGCAAACAAACATTCAAATTATTAACTTTACGCTTTTTAAAATACTACTGAAAAATGCCTAAAAACACTTCCATCAAATCTATTTTAATTATTGGTTCAGGTCCAATTGTAATTGGTCAAGCATGTGAATTTGATTATTCAGGAACACAAGCCATTCGCTCGCTAAGAGAAGAAGGTATTGAAGTTGTCTTGATCAACTCAAATCCAGCAACTATTATGACCGACCCGCAAATGGCCGATCATGTTTATTTAAAACCTTTAACTACAAAATCAATTATTGAGATTTTAAAAAAGCATGATATTGATGCTGTTTTACCAACCATGGGTGGGCAAACCGCATTAAATTTATGTATTGAAGCGGATGAAAAAGGAATTTGGAAAGATTTTGACGTAGAGCTTATTGGTGTGGATATCAATGCCATTAATATTACAGAAGACAGAGAGCAGTTTAGAGAGTTAATGTTGAAAATTGGTATTGGAATGGCACCACAAGCAACAGCAAACTCTTTCTTAAAAGGAAAAGAAATTGCACAAGAGTTTGGTTTTCCATTGTGTATTCGTTCTTCGTTCACTTTAGGTGGTGCAGGAGCTGCTATTGTTTATG
>JAUIAA010000205.1 GCA_030425715.1 Bacteroidia bacterium
ACCACATAAAATTGCTAGCCTATCGCCAAATCTATTTTTAATTCTGTTTATATTTGAAATATCTCTCGTTGATTCTTTTACCGCTTGAATATTAGGGCATTCTGCAAGTAATTCTTCAAACATATCTAAAGTAACTTCTATACCATAATCTACAGGATTATTATAAATCATGATAGGCAAATCAGTACTATTTGCTACTTTTTTAAAGTAAGTCATGGTTTCTCTATCATCAGACTTATATCGCATGGGTGGCAACATCATCAAACCATTTGCACCATCTTCTGCTGCCAATTTTGCTTGTGCGATTGCTTCTTTGGTAGATTGTTCTGCAATATTGATAATTACAGGTACTTTACCATTGACAATTTTTACGGTTTCTCGTACAAGAGTTCTTTTCTCTTCTCCTGTTAAAGTGCTTGCTTCACCTAAGGTTCCTCCTAAAATAATACCATTAACTCCCGCTTCTAACTGGGCATTGATATTGATTTCGAAATTGACCAAATCTAAGGTATCTTGGTCTGTAAATTTTGTAGTAACTGCTGGCATTACACCATTCCATTGTATATCCATTTTGTTTTATTTTTTATTCAAAATTAAGCCAAGAACATCAAATTAAATATATACATATTATCCATTTTTAATGTTATTTTATCCTATTTTTGAATTTTATTAAATAATATTGGTTAATATAGTCTTATATCATGAAAGTTCTTCCATTTAAAATTCCAAAACCAGAAAACAATAGCATTGTATATCAAGAAGATTTGGTTGCTGAATTTTACGATAAATTACATCAGCATAAAGAAATTCAAATTAGCTGGATTGTGCGAAGTGAAGGAAGTATCATTATTGGAGATACGATAAGCGATTATAAAACGGGCGATATATTAGTTATAGGAAGCAATGTTCCTCATGTTTTTAAAAGTGATATGGAAACTGGAGCAAATGCACACATGCTTAGTTTATTTTTTAGTGAAGATTCCTTTGGGGAAGATTTTTTTGGACGCAAGGATTTTGAGCAACTTCAAACATTTTTTAAAAATGCGGAATACGGATTTAAAGTTACCTCACATAAAAAAGAAATTCAGCAATGTTTTAAACTGCTTAAAAAAGCGAATAAAATGGAACTTTTTATTGGTTTGTTTACCATTTTAAACTGGGTTAACAAGTCAAAAACACAGCTGCTTTCTTCATTTATATATGGTAAAAATTATAGTGATACAGAAGGTAAGAGAATGCGTTTGGTTTTTGAATATAGTTTAAATAACTTTAGCGAAAACATCACTTTACAACAAATTTCAAGCATTGCTAATCTGAGTCCGAATGCGTTTTGCAAGTACTTTAAGCAACGAACCAATAAAACCTATGTACAGTTTTTAACAGAAATTAGAATTGAAAATGCCGCCAAACTTTTATTAAAAAACAAGGACTTTTCGGTTGCCGAAGTGGCTATTTGCAGTGGTTTTGGTAATATTTCTAATTTCAATAAAAAGTTTAAACTCCTTAAAAACAAAACCCCCTTACAATATAAATTGAGTTAAAATTTTACAAAAAAACACTTTATGATTTGTTTATTTTAAATTTTATTCTACATTTGTAGAGTTAATTCTAACAATGTAGAATATGAAATTATCAAAATCGGAAGAGCAACTCATGCAATACCTCTGGAAGTTAGAAAAATCTTTTATGAAAGATTTACTAGAAATATATCCAGAACCAAAACCTGCCGTTACAACCATTGCCACACTTTTAAAAAGAATGACCGACAAAGGTTTTGTGGCTTACAAGCTGTATGGCAAATCAAGAGAGTATTACCCCTTAATTAAGAAGAAGGATTATTTTTCAAAGCATGTTCACCATTTGATTAAAAACTTTTTTAATAATTCCACTTCGCAATTCGCTTCATTTTTTACCGAAGAGACCGAAATGAGCGAGGAAGAGTTAAAGGATTTGAGAAAACTAATAGACCAACAAATTGAAAAGAAGAAATCATGATTATTTACATTTTAAAATCATCGGCTTGTTTATTACTCCTATTTGGTTTTTATAAACTTTTTTTAGAAAAAGAAAAAATACATGTGTTTAATAGGATATACTTAATTGGTAGCTTGTTTTTTGCATTATATATTCCATTTCATACCATTGACATAGTGCAAGAAATATCTAACAATTCTAGTTTAGAAATTATCGACGGTAGCACTAGAGTATTGACAGCATCAAGCCAAACGAATTGGATTGGCATTTTACTGATTGGTCTTTATTCTTTTGGATTTTTATTTTTTTCATACCGCTATATTCGTCATTTGATTCAATTATTTACTAGTATCAAAAACAACCCTAAAATTAAAGAGCCTAATCATATAAAGGTATTAATCAACCAAAATATATCACCGTATTCCTTTTTTAAATATGTGTTCTTTTCAAAACAATCTTATGAAAATCAAGAGATTTCACCCTCAATTGTTTTGCACGAATTGGTTCATGTAAAACAAAAACACTCCTTAGACATATTATTAATTGAAACTTTTCAGGTAGTATTTTGGTTTAATCCCATTTTTTATTGGATAAAAAAAGAAATGAAAACAAACCACGAATATTTAGCGGATACGCAAGTATTACGTAAAGGCACGAATATCGCTACTTATCAAAAAACCTTACTATCCTTTATCCATAATCCAAGTAATCTTTTGGCAAGTAATATAAATTATTCATTAACTAAAAAACGATTAAAAATGATGACAAAACAGAGTTCTAAAACCCAAATTATAGTACGGAAATTATCTTTAATTCCAATATTAATTGGAATGGTATTTTTATTTAGCACAAAAAACATAGTAGCTAAAGCTACGCATAGCTATGATTCTACAGTTGATCAATATTTAGATAAGGCCACACCTGAGCAAATTGCTGAGTACAATGCTTTGGCAAAAAAATACAACCAGCAACCAATTGAACATAGGGTTATTAAATTAAAAGATATTGAAAGATTAGAGTATTTATACAGTTTAATGACAGATACACAAAAAAAACAGGCTGAGCCTTTTCCTGAATGTCCACCGCCTCCTCCTCCTGCTCCTAACAGAACGTTTAGCAAACCAGATAATATTCCTCCACCTCCTGCCTTGCCTCCAGTTCCATCTGAGCATATGAAGGAATTGGCTAAACAAAATGCAGTATTTTATTATAATGGTAAAAGTATTAATGCAAAAAAAGCAATAGAATTAACAGAAAGTAACTTAAATATTCATATTCAAGTTTTAGAGCACAACTCAAAAAAACCAATTGTAAAACTTTCTACAAAGCCAATTGTTATAGAAGATTAGTGAGCATTAAAAAAGTTCGGTTAATATAAATTAGCCGAACTTTTTTAATAAAATAACGGTAGGTTTTAAACCCTATAATTATCTCCTTTCCAATTTTTTATTGCTTTTTTAATTTCTTTTTCCGATAGGTTATTTTGTACTGCTTTTGAAACCAACTCGGGAAATTCTTCATCCGATGCAAATCTTAAACCTATCAATTGTCTAACAGTTATCTCTTTTGGCAAACTTTTTTGTGTAAGTAGGTAGTACCTAAATTTTTCCTCTGCACAAATTGCTCTGTCCTGTGCTCTTAGTGCAAAAGTTCTGGTATACACAGCAATCAAACCTAAAAATACTACTCCTAGAGCTATTAAAGATGCATCGTACAAATTCTCTGCTGTTGCATGAATTAGATTCACTATTGACCCTATAAATAGAACCAAAATACCTAAAAGTCCGAGCACATGATATCCCAATACATAACGGCTATGGTTCGCATAATTTTGATTTTTCATTGGTTAAAAATTTACAATTGATATTGTAACTATAAGCTTTCGACAGAATAATGGGCATAAAAAAAGCCAATCATATCTCTACAATTGGCTAAACTTACTAACTCAAAATTAATCTACTACAAATATAAGGCATATTTTTAATATTGGTGTTAACTTAGAATTAATGAATTCTTAATAAATAGCCAAAATTTAATTAGATATTTTCTATTGAGTACTTTATATTTTTTTTACGTAATCCGTAATTATTACAATTTGGGTAGGCCCAACTTTTCCTTCAATATACTTTTCGTTTTCACGATCTAAGGAAATTCTTCTCACTGCAGTTCCTTGTTTGGCCACCATGCTCGATCCTTTTACCTTTAAGTCCTTGATCAACACTACAGAATCTCCTGCTTGTAAAACAACTCCATTTACGTCTCTATGCACAATTTTAGCACCAGCATCTTCATCTTCTCCAGTGGCTCTTGCCATTGCCAAAGTATCTTCTT
>JAUIAA010000206.1 GCA_030425715.1 Bacteroidia bacterium
TTACTACATAGCCACCTTTGGTAACCGTGTACCTTGAAGGTCTTAAACCATTTCTGTCTAAAAGCGCGCCAATATAATTTCCATCTGTAAAAGGTACCGAGGCTGGACCATCCCACGGTTCCATAATGCAAGAATTATACTCGTAAAAAGCTTTTTTCTTGTCTGGCATACTTGTGTCTTTTTCCCAAGCTTCGGGTACCATCATCATCATTACTTCTGGTAAAGAGCGTCCCGTCATTAATAAAAATTCTACTACCATATCCATTGATGCAGAATCTGATTTTCCTTCTAAAATAATTGGAAATAATTTTTTGACATCTTCACCAAATAAATCGCTTTTAATCAATTCTTGTCGCGCCCTCATTCTGCTCACATTTCCTCTTAAAGTATTAATTTCTCCATTGTGGCACATAAATCTAAAGGGTTGTGCCAAATCCCATGAAGGGGAAGTGTTGGTTGAAAATCTTTGGTGTACAAGTGCTAGCCTAGTAACCACTAATTTATTCGAAAGATCTTGGTAATAATTTCTAATATCTTCAGGAATTAATAAACCTTTGTAAATAATAGTTGTGGTAGAAAAACTTGGAATATAAAATTGCTTGCAGTCTTTCAGTTTTGAGTTTAATATTTTGTGTTCCGCTATTTTTCGAGCGGCATAAACTTTGGCATTAAATAGTAAAGAAGTTAATGCAGTGTCTCCTTTACCAACAAAAATTTGCTTGATTTTTGGCTCATTACCTGCTGCAATTTTCCCAAGAACTCTCGGGTTTACAGGTACTTCTCTCCATCCTAAAATTTGTAAACCTTGCTTTGTAATTTCATCTTCTAAAGTATCAACGCAATACTTGTATTGATTAATGCTTTTTGGTAAAAATACCATTCCTACGGCATAATCACCTGCACTGGGTAGATCGAAATCAACAACTGATTTAAAAAAGTTGTGAGGTATATCAATTAAAATTCCAGCGCCATCTCCTGTTTTACCATCGGAACTCACTGCCCCTCGATGCTCTAATTTTATTAATATCTCAAGCGCATCATGAATAATATCATTTGTTTTTTCGCCATTTAGACTGCAAATAAACCCTGCTCCACAATTGTCATGTTCAAATTCGGGTAAATACACCCCTTGTTTTTCGTAAGCCATAAATATCAAATTTCTACAAAAATAGCTATTTTAGTAAAAATAATTTAACGAAAATTGTTAAAACATACAATAAATGCAGTATTGTTAAATATAGGATTAAAAAAATTTAATATTTACAAAATGAGATTATGTAAAATGCGGATTTCTAAATATGATTTATAAGGTTAATTGGTATGAAAGAATTTATCAAAGAAAAGAAAATGGTAAGCTACTGCATTTTTCCAATAATCCCAGTTGTGTTTACCTGGGCGCTCTATGTAATCATGTGGTACATTTGCTAATAGTAATTTTTGATGCAATTCTTTGTTTACTTCGTAAAAAAAATCGTCAACACCACAATCAAATATTATTTTAAGTTCACTTTTTTGAACTAGTGTCACCATGTTTACCACAGAGTTGTTTTTCCAGTTTTCAGGATTTTCATCATAAGTACCTAATCTTTTGGCTATCTTCCAATTGTTTGGAAACTTCTCTAAGTTTACGCCTCCGCTCATGCTTCCTGCAGCTCCAAAAATATCTTGATGTTTAAATGCCAAATATAATGCACCATGTCCACCCATACTTAAGCCTGTGATTGCTCTACTATTTTTAGTTGGTATTGTTTTATATGTTTTATCTACTTTATTAATCAATTCTTGGGTAATATAAGTTTCATAGCGCATGGTTTTATCAATTGGGCTATCCAAATACCAACTAGTTTCATGACCGTCAGGACATACAATAATGGTATGGTATTGATCTGCTAAATCTTGTATTTCAGGAACTTTTTCTATCCAATTTTTATAATTTCCACTAGCACCATGCAATAAATAAACTACCGGATAGTTTGTATTTTGAGCATAATTTTTAGGAAGAATTACCACGTTGGCAATGTTTTTTTGCATGCTATTACTGTAAACATTTAATGTATCTACGGTTGCTGCAAAAGAGAAAATTGTGGAGTAAAGAAAAAGAAGTATTACAATAGTTTTTTTCATCATCTATTTTTAGAAGCCTAAAATACAAACAAAATAATTATAGCAATACAGTTTTATAGCCATAAAAAATCGTTTGCTAAACATCATCAGTTAAAAATAAAATTCTTAAAGTGTAATTCACTTACTTATTTAATAAAAATTACCTGCAGCTCTAATTTTTTAAATCGTGCATAATAATCGTTTATATTTGTTATGCAATGAAAATAAAAAACTGATGATAAAAAATACTTTACTTCTAATATTCACAATTATCTCAATTTCGTCTGCTTTTAGCCAAGAAGCTTTAACGAATAATGAAATGCTTAAAAATGAACCTTCTAACATTTCTAAATTTTCTGATGGTCCATATATTTTTATCGAAAATAATAAACTAATTGAAAACAAAATAACAAATGGTAAGGTTATTACAAGAGTATTAACAACAAATGCCTACGATACCATATTTTCTCCCGAAAAATCTACCTTTAATAAGGTAAAAAAAATCGCAGCATTAAGTGATATTCACGGGCAGTATGATCTAGCAATTAAAATATTAAAGAATAATAAAATAATTGACAAGAAATTAAATTGGAATTTTGGCAAGGGACATTTGGTTATTGTTGGAGATATTTTCGACAGAGGCGATAAAGTTAATGAAATGCTTTGGTTGATTTATAAGCTTGAAATCCAAGCTAAAAAGAAAGGCGGTCGCGTACATTTTCTTCTAGGCAATCACGAGTATATGGTTCTTCATAAAGATTTAAGGTATATAAATGATAAATACAAAGTATCCTCCGAGTTACTCCATTTGCAATATGATGAGCTGTATGGTAATAAAACAGTTATTGGCAGGTGGTTGCGTTCAAAGTCAACAATTATTAAAATAAATGATTATGTTTTTGTCCACGGTGGTGTTTCCGAAGATTTTATAGCAGCGAACGATTTTAATTTTGAAAAGATCAATCATATAATGAGAAATTCGATCGACCGAACCAAACAAGAAATGAAGGCAACTAATTTTTATGATATTTACTACGGTAAAAAAAGTTTGATTTGGTATCGTGGTTATTTTAAAGATAATTTATCAGAGGATGATATTTCAAAAATATTAAAGCTAGTAGATACAGATCATATTGTTGTAGGCCATTGTTCTAATGAAGAGGTTGTTCAATTGTATCATAATAAAATTTTTGGTGTAGATTCTAGTATAAAGAAAGGTAAATATGGAGAAATTTTGTTGATTAAAAACAATCGATTTTTTAGAGGTACATTAAACGGAGAGAAGATACAATTTTAAGTCCACCATTATCTACAATAACCAAGGTTTTTTATACTTAAACCATAAGCAATATTTACTTCCCATCTGCTTTTTGTAAGGTAAAATAGCTTAGAAAAACCTTAAGTTGGAAAATTTTATGCTAATTTAACCATAGAATTGTGCTGTTTTGAATAGTGTATTAAAAACGTATATTTGTTATGATATAACAGGTTGGCAAAAATAATAAGAAAAGTGTGTTCAAAATAAAAACTTTCTTTTACAATTTGATTTTGGTTTTATTTGTATCAGGTTGTTCTTCAACCAAAATTGAAACAGGAAAATTGTTAAATAAAAACATCAATTTAGAATTTGATAATTGTTGCCTAGCAACTAAAATAAAAGGTTCTGGAACAATTAAAGTATATGAAAAAATAGTAAAAATTAAGATTAAAAATGGATCCATAAAAATAAACCCTGAGTACAAAAATCAAACATATACTGTTGGGGATATTTATATGACTTTAGGAAAATATATTGATAAAAAGAAAGGTATTTGGAATATATTTAATAAAGGGCCAAAACAAGAATTAGATCTGAAAATAAATTCACTCAACGACTCAATCAATCTTTCAGGAATGAGATTTGAAATTCCTTATAGTAACAAATCTGATTTGGAAGAATCTTGGATTATTATAGTCACAACAAATAAAACAAGAAAAGGATATATTTATTCACACTCAGTAAACAAGAAGCAAAAATTTGAAAAGTAAATCAAAATACTTTTGCTAACAAAGAACTGAGTTAAAAAACAAGTGATTTTAAGCTAATTTAGAAACAAAACTTTCATCGTAAGGCAAACCGCTGTTTGCTATTGCAAACGCTTGTTTTAGGAG
>JAUIAA010000207.1 GCA_030425715.1 Bacteroidia bacterium
TATGATAAAATTGTATTGAAAGCAAAAAAAGGAAAGTGGTATGTAGAGGAAATAAAAGAAGAAGAGTTGCAAGAAATAAATAATAATAAAAATTATATTATTGTAAATCAAGGAGATACACTATATTCGATAGCCAAAAATAATAATATAACGGTGGCTGATTTGAAAAAGTTGAACAACCTAAGTTCTAATGAAATTCAAATTGATCAAAAATTATATGTAAAATAAAAAGGGTTTATTTGCTCGAAATAAACCCTTAATTTATATTTTTTTTAATTATTTGCTTGCTTCTACCAAGACAGATATTTCCATATCATCTTCAATAAATTTATCTTTTAAGTCGTCAAAAAATGATTTCGATTTGTAACGCACATCGTATTTAGATCGATCTACTTTAAAGATTTCGCTTTTTACAGTAAGGTTATTTCCGTTGTTAATAACCTCTGCTAAGAAAGAAACAGGATTGGTTTTGTTTTTTAAAGTTAGCGTTCCATTTATTAAAGTTTTGCCGCCTTTTTTCTCACTACCTGTAACTTTAAAGGTTCCTGTTGGGAATTTTGCCGTATCAAAAAAATCATCACTTTTTAAGTGATTTACTAATTTAGCATTATATTCATTGTCTGCAGGCATGTCTAAATTTACAATACTGTTCATATCAATAGTAAATTCTCCACCTACAATTTCACCGCTTTTAACGGTAAAATAACCCTTCGATAATTTAATAATTCCATTATGAGCACCGGTAGGTTTAAATCCTTTCCAGTTGATTGATGATTTTTCGCTGCTTGCCGAATATTTTTCTTGTGCAAACACACCAACGCTTAATAATAGTACCAAGCTGTTTAAAATTAATTTTTTCATGTTTTTGTATTTATTAGTTTTAGTTAAAAAATGTCCAAGGTTTAGAATAACCTAAACCTTGGACGATTAAAGTTTCTCAAAGTTTAATTTTGAACACTCTTTTTCTTGAACTTGTCAAATTGAGAATCCTCTTTTTTCTTTGGCCAGCTATTGTTACTGGTATCAATATCTGCTGTTAACTGCTTTGGATCGATATTAATTTCTTTAATTTCCTTATCGGATGCAAATACCTTTTTAATTTCTTTATCATTAAATCTCCAAATTTCTGCAGGGTAGGTTATTTCTTCTTTAGAACCATCTGCATACACATATTCTACTAAAATAGGCATAACCAACCCTCCTGGTTTTTCAAAAATAATTTCGTAAAAATATTTGGTATCTTTTAGTTTGGCACGTTCTTCTTTCGTGAAATTATCCGCTAAATATTCTTTTAAAACAGGAATATCATTAGAAGGATCTTTTACATTTGCCATTTCAGGGCTGTATTCTTCACTATCGGTATTTATCAAATAAAGATTAGTACCTAGCGTTTTAATATCTATACCATATGCCTTGTACATTGCTTCTGCTCTTTTGGTAGGCTTATCGGTTACTACATATTTTTTAACATCCTTAATTCCTATATCATTATAATCGGTAGTAAAAAACCAGCCTCTCCAAAACCAATCTAAATCTGTACCCGATGCATCTTCCATGGTTCTAAAGAAATCTGCTGGGGTTGGGTGTTTAAATTTCCAACGTTCTGCATAAGTTTTGAAGGCTTTGTCAAATAACTCATGTCCTAAAACCACTTCTCTTAATAAATACAATCCTGCTGCAGGTTTAGAATAAGCATTTGGTCCACTTTGAAAAACATTATCATGTTGTGTCATAATAGGTGTAATTCTACTTTGGTTACCTCCCATATAGCCTACCACGTTTTTAGGATAAGCTCTAGAAGGAAAATTAGCTTCAAATCTTTGTTCTGCTATAAGTTGCGCAAAAGTGTTTAAACCTTCGTCCATCCAGCCCCATTGACGTTCGTCAGAATTTACAATCATTGGAAACCAGTTGTGTCCAACTTCATGCGTTATAACGCCAATCATACCGTTTCTAGTTCTCATACTGTAGGTGCCATCTTCTTTTGGTCTACCATAATTCCAGCAGATCATTGGGTATTCCATACCTTGTTGTTTGGCATGTACCGAAATTGCTTTGTGGTAAGGATAATCAAACATTTGTTCAGAATACGATTCTAAAGTGTTGGCAACCACCTTTGTAGAATATTCTTCCCATAAAGGATTCCCTTCTTTAGGATACATAGAAATTGCCATTACTGTTTTGCCACCAATTTTTACTGCTTGCGCATCTAAAATATACTTACGTGAACTTGCAAAGGCAAAATCACGAACATTCTCTGCTTTTAATTTCCAAGTTTTGGTTTTTTTTGCAAAAGATTTTTCGCTTTTCTCTGCTTCTTCTTGTGTTACAACAATTACAGGTTTGTCAAAAGATTTTTTTGCTTGCTCAAATCTTTTCCATTGCTTACTAGTTAGCATATCTTTTCTGTTTAAGATATGACCGGTACCATCTAAAACATGATCTGCTGGTGTGGTAATATTTACTTCATAATTACCAAAAGGCAAGGCAAACTCACCTCTTCCAAGAAATTGTAAATTTTGCCATCCTTCTACATCATTATACACTGCCATTCTTGGAAAAAACTGTGCAATAATATAAGTGTTATTCCCATCTTTGTCAAAATGTTCAAAACCCGAACGAGCTCTATCTATAGTATGCTCTGGTATGTTATACCACCATTTTATTTTAAAGGAAGTACTATGACCAGATTTTAAGGTTTGTGCTAAATCAATACGCATCATTGTACCATTAATAAAATGTGGCAAATCTTTGCCCGCAGCATCTTTTACAAAATCTATTTTAAATCCTCCATCAAAAGGCCTTCCTAAAAAAGTTTGTGTAAATTTTTCTGGTTTGTACGACACTGAAGGACCTCCTGCAGTAACTTGTGGTGTTTTAGAATCAGGTGCGCGTACATTTTGGTCTAACTGTACCCACAAATAATCTAAGCCTTCTGGAGCATTGTTGTGATAAGTAATGGTTTCTTCTCCATAAATCTTTTGATTTTCATCGTCTAAAACGATGTCCATTTTATAATCTGCTTGCTGTTGGTAGTAATTTGGACCAGGAGCACCAGAACCTGTTCTGTACACATTTGGCGTTGCAAGTTCTTCTTTTAGTTGTTTAAATTTACTAATGTTATAATGACCTGGTTCTCTTTCTTTTTTTTCAGGGTTTTGCTGACCGAAAGAAACCAAAGAAATCATTAAAAATGAGATAAATAAGGTAATATTTTTCATTTTCTATAATTGGGTTAAAAATTGAGTTTTCGAAATTAGTATTTTTACAAGGATAAGTGAAAAATTAAGGTAATTTTAACAATTCTTTATCACTGTTCTTAATAAGAATGTATGTTTTTTTAATGGTTCCTACAGATAGCTTTACAAAATTTTCCTGATCTGGAAATTCTTCATAGAGCATGGTACTTTGTATTTCTATGGATTGGATTGACTCAATATTTTTACTTTCTAAATAAAAATAAACCACATCATTTTCATATTCTTTACCCAAATAGTTTAAGTTTTGTAACTCGTTATTTACCTTTATTTTAAACTTTTGAGTGATGTATTTATTCAAATAAAAATCGGCCTTTTTGTCTTCATTTTTAGTAGCTAACTCCAGATTGGTTTCATATCTGTTATCTAGTGTTTTTTGCACGTCATCAATAAAAAAACGCATGGTTATTTGTAAAGATTTCTCTTCTTGGTCGTAATATACTTTTGTCAAACTGATGTAATATTTATGCGCAGCAAATGCAAAAATAGGAAGGATGCATAAAATTAATAATTTTTTCAAGAGGTAAACAATTTAAATATTTAGTTTTATATTGATATTGCAAATGTATCAAATCGGTGAAAATATTGTCTATAAATGAAAGAAATTAAGAGTTATCAAGAAATTGTAACTTATTTACAAAAAGATGCAATTTTGAGTAAAATAATTGCACAATCTAAAGAAGAGGTAACACCTTCGTTAGCCTTAGATGTATATTTTTCTTTGTTGCATTCCATTGTTTCACAACAGCTTTCTATAAAAGTAGCAGATATTATTTGGGGTAGGTTTATTGATCTATTTATAGATAGGTACCCAAAAGCAGAAAAATTATTGCAAATAGAACATACGCAGTTAAGAGCAGTAGGATTATCGAATAGTAAGGCAAATTATGTAAAAAATGTTGCAAAATTTTCTTTGCAAAATTCTATGGATCTTGAGTTTTTACAATCGAAAACAGACAATGAAATAATTGACTACTTAACACAAATTAAAGGG
>JAUIAA010000208.1 GCA_030425715.1 Bacteroidia bacterium
GTCAAGCCAAATGTACTCTAATTTTGATTTACTCATTTTGTCTGATTTTTTTGTAATAATTTATTTACGAAGCAAAAGTAATCAAATATATATATCAATAAAATAAATAGGGGGTAAAATTCATAACATTAAAGTATTTTTACAAATACCCTATTTTTTAAGGGGGTAAAAATTTAAAATGATAAATTATACGGATTATAATTTCTAAATTATTAGCAAATAAAGTATCTTTGTACCTGTTTTAAACCTTGAAATTATGTCAAAAATTAGATTTAGTGCTGTTTCTGCTGCAGCGGAAAGACAACCAACCGTTATTTTAGAAGAAGGGAATAGATCTGAATTATTCGGAAAGAATGTATTCAATCAAAAAGCCATGCTACAATACTTGACCAAAGAGGCATATGCTGATGTAATGGCTGCCATTGATAAAGGCAAAAAAATTGATAGAAAAATAGCCAATCAAATTGCAGTTGCCATGAAAGATTGGGCTATGTCAAAAGGTGCAACACATTATACACATTGGTTTCAGCCTTTAACTGGCGGTACTGCAGAAAAACACGATGCTTTTTTTGAAACCACAGATTATGGTGCTTTAGAACGGTTTGGTGGAAATGAACTGGTGCAACAAGAACCAGATGCTTCTAGTTTTCCTAATGGAGGAATTAGAAATACTTTTGAGGCAAGAGGATATACTGCTTGGGATCCAAGTTCCCCCGCTTTTGTTTATGGAACAACTTTATGTATACCCACAATTTTTGTTGCCTATACTGGAGAGGCATTAGATAATAAGACTCCTTTATTACGAGCTTTACAAGCTGTAGATAAACACGCAACCGCAATTGCGAAATTTTTAATTGATAAAGCTTTGTATACTGCTAGACCAGATTTGGTTTTAACAGGCAGAACTTTATTAGGGCATTCCGCGGCTAAAGGGCAGCAATTAGACGACCACTATTTTGGAAGTATCCCGCAGCGTGCTATGGCTTTTATGCGTGATTTGGAAATAGAATGTATGAAACTGGGTATTCCAGTTAAAACACGTCATAATGAGGTAGCCCCAAATCAATTTGAATTGGCTCCAATTTATGAGGAAGCAAATTTAGCAGTGGATCATAACTCCTTGTTAATGGATATCATGGGAAGAATAGCTTCAAAGCATAATCTTAAAGTTTTGTTGCATGAAAAACCATTTGCAGGTGTAAATGGATCGGGTAAACACAATAACTGGTCTTTAAGTACAGATACAGGTGTGAATTTACTTGGGCCAGGAAAAACGCCAATGCGAAACTTGCAATTCTTAACCTATTTTATCAATACCATTAAAGCGATTAATGAATATGAAGAGTTGATGCGGGCGGGAATTGCTTCAGCAAGTAATGACCATCGATTAGGCGCAAATGAAGCGCCACCAGCTATCATGTCGGTTTTTATTGGTGAACAATTAACCAATGTGCTGGAGGAATTAGAAGGGGTTACCAATGGTAAACTATCTCCGCAAGAAAAAACCCAACTAAAATTAAATGTAGTAGGTAAAATTCCTGCAATTTTATTAGATAATACCGATAGAAACAGAACTTCACCTTTTGCCTTTACAGGGAATAAATTTGAGTTTAGAGCGGTAGGATCCATTGCCAATTGTGCAAACCCGATGACGGTATTGAATACCATAGTAGCAAAACAATTGAAAGACTTTAAAATTGAGGTAGACAAGCTAATTGATAAAAAAGACCTTAAAAAAGACGAAGCTATTTTTAATGTATTACGAGAGTATATCAAACAATCAAAAGAAATATTATTTGAAGGAAATGGATACGGAAAAGCTTGGGAAGAAGAAGCTGCAAAAAGAGGATTGAGTAACAACAAAACTACACCCGTTGCTATTCGTCCAAAAATTAGCAAAAAAGCCATTGATTTATACCGTGAAATGGAGGTAATGAGTGAGATTGAAATCAAAGCTAGACATGAAATTGAATTGGATGAGTATTCTTTAAGAATTCGAATTGAAGGTAGGGTTTTAGGCGATATCTCTTTAAATCATGTTATTCCAACAGCAGTAAAATACCAGAATATATTGATTGAAAATGTTAGAGGATTAAAAGAAGTATTTGGCAAAGAATTTGAATCTATTGCAAAAGAACAATTGGAGTTGATCAAAAACATTTCGCAACATATTAGTAGTATTACTGCAAAAGTTAAGGCAATGGTGGAAGAGCGAAAAAAAGCAAATATGTTAAACAACTCAGAAGAAAAAGCGATAGCCTATTGCGATAAAGTAAGGCCTTATTTTGAAGAAATTCGTTACCACTGCGATAAATTAGAATTGATGGTAGACGATGAGCTATGGCCATTAACCAAGTATAGAGAAATGTTGTTTACACGATAGTATATTGGCACGATAATGGTTGGTATAATTTATAATTTCTGTTAAGAAAGTTAAAGTGTAACAAGTATTACATTTTGTTGCAAAATTTATTCGAAATTTGCAGCAGATTTAAAATAACAAAACGTATAGAATTATGGGCTTATTTAATTTATTTGGAGGAAATACAAATACCGTTTCCATTGAGGAGTATTTAGAAAAAGGTGCAATTGTGATAGATGTTAGAACGGTTGAAGAGTTTAACGATGGACATGTGCAAGGTGCTAAAAATATTCCTTTAGATACCATAACTAGTGAAATAGATAATATAAAAAATATTGGTAAACCAGTAATAACTTGTTGCCGAAGCGGTGCAAGAAGTGGAAATGCAGCCGATATTTTAAAACAATTTGATATTGATGCTATTAACGGTGGACCATGGCAAAATGTTGCCAATGCAAGTAAATAATTAAAGAAATTTAAAAATGAATGGATGGATGCTTTCGAGTTATTTCCTCCATTTTTTTATACAGTTTTTTTAAAAATTTTTGGTGCGGTTCAGATTTCTCATCAAAAGGTTGGTGCGCTAATGATTTTTGCACTACTTCAATTTCTTCCATCAATTTTATTGATGCTTCGTCAATCCATGTATTTTTAAATTGTTCCCAAATATAATCAACTGCAGTTTGATTTGGGTGAACCATATCACTTTTGTAAAACCGATAATCTCTTAAATCATCCATCATAATTTCATAGGCAGGAAAATAAAAAACATTTTTTAATTCGGTTAATGCATGAATAGCTGTATGTAAAATGGATTTACTTTGGGTGTTTTCTATCACCCCATCTTTTAAATGCCTTACGGGACTTACGGTAAAAATCAAATTAATATTTGGGTTAAAATCCCTAAACAAAGCAATAATATTTTTCATACCTTGTATGATGCTCTCTGTTGAAATTAATTCTTTGCTGAATTCGCTTTGCTGAATTTTATGGCAGTTGGCAACCAAATCATTGGTTTCCTTAAAACGGTAAGCCCATGCCGTACCCAAAGTAATTATTAAATGAGATGCATTTTTTAGGGCTTGATGTGTGGTTTCAATATTGACATTAATCTGATTTAAAATAGTGTTTTGCTCCCTAGCATTAAATGCACTGTGGTGGTTAAAACTCAGCCAATGTTCTTTAAAAAAATACAAATCCTTAGCGGTGTATTTTCTATTTGCAATACAAATGTTTAATGCTTTTTCAATTGCCAAAGGGTGAAACAAAATTCCAAACGGATTATGGGAATTTTGAAACTTAAAGTAGTTTAATTTGTTAGCCATGTTTTGAGTAAAACAAGAACCTATCAAAACCAAATTGTTATGGTGATTAATTCCGTTTTGCTCTTTAGGAATATTAAATTTAGTTCTAAATTCCATAGGCTAAGAATGGTATATTAATTATGAAATGATTTCTTTAGATTTTAAAATAGCTTGCTGAATTCCTGCTGGATTCTTGCCACCTGCCGTTGCAAAGAAAGCCTGTCCGCCACCTCCGCCTTGAATTAACTTTCCTAATTCTCTTACAATTGCACCAGCATTTAATTCTTGTTCTTGCGTTAAATTTTTAGAAATATAAACGGTTAGCAAAGCTGTTCCATCTATAGTTGCCCCGTTAATAAAAAACAAATTATCTACTTTATTTGCCAATTCAAAAGCTAGATTTTTAATGGTATTTGCATCCATATTAATGGAAGTGCCTATAAAATTTATTCCGTTTATCTCTTCTATTTTTTCAACCAATTCGCTTTTAAGGTTTCCAGCTTTTTCTTGTAAAGTTTTTTCAAGTTCTTTTTTTAGCTTTACATTTTCTTCCTGTAAATTTTGGACAGCTTTTAAGGTATTT
>JAUIAA010000209.1 GCA_030425715.1 Bacteroidia bacterium
TGATGTGTTTTGGGTGGTGTAACTGGTACTTGTACTGTTAATGCTAGTGCCCAATGGAAATTGAATATAGCCTACAGCATTGGTTTTAGTAGAATTTATTTGGAGTGTGTTTTTATTTGACTTTAATTGCAAACCTGCTGCTAGAATAGGTTGGTTTTTCCACGAAAAATTTAAAACTTGGTTCGAATTAGAGCGATTGGTAATGGTAGATTTTATTAGTGCGGTATGCCCTGATAAGAATACGAGTTCTTGTTTTAATTCAAGGTTTTCATTACTATAAATTTGTTCTAAATGGCTATTATAGCTTTTTGTTGCTATACTTTTCCATTTGGTATTTTTAAATTTTAAAGCAGTTAAATTTGCACTAGACCAAACACCGTTTTGTTGGGTCATTAAAAATGGTCCAGAAAATCCAGTATCTTCCGTAAGGCTATCAGGTAAACTATAGGCAAACCATGCACCTTGATCAGAATACATAAGTCCAGATTTATCAAAAGCATTATTGGGTATTACTTTGTAATTCAACACACCAGAGAAAGGCATATTGGTATGGATAGCTATTTTATTTTCTGATTTAGGTTTTTGACATGCAGTTAAAAGCATAAAAAGCCCAACAAATATATATGTAGTAATTTTTGTCATAAGGTAGTTTTGCTGTAATTAAAGAGAGTTTCTCAATATAAATTTAAATGAATTTTCGATTTGCACTTTTTCATGGTTTAAAATCATTTTGGCCAAACGCTCTCCCATGGCATTAAAATCTGTTGAAATAGTTGTGATACCACCTTCAACAATTTCTTTTAATAAAGTATCATTATAAGAAATTACACCAATGTCTTGCCCTAATTTCAAGCCTACTAGTTTGATGCTTTTTATAATTCGAAGTAAATTTCTATCATCTGGAATTAAGTATACTTCCCCTTTTTTAGGCTGTCTATTGATGAGGCTTTCAATTACTTGATATTTTAAGTTATTTTGCTTACAAAAACTTTCAAATCCATTCAACATACCTTGCGGTTGTTTCGCTTCAGAAAAGAGTAATATAATTTCTTTATATTTTTTAATTAAGGATATTCCTTCAGAAAGACCATTTTGTATATTTTCTTTAAAGTTTTGAAATATAGCATTGTAGCTCATCAATTCTGGGTGCATTTGATCAAGTATATAAACTTTATCTTGAGGGAGTTTATTAATTACGGTATTGGTGTGTTTTAAATTGGCCGGCATGATTACATAGTAATTGTAATTTCCAATATTGTCATAAATCAACTTGTTAAAAACGTCAAAATTAAAATGATGAAAATAGATGTCTACTTCAATATTATTATCTATTCTTTTTAAAAATGAGTTGTATAAATCTTCCTTAAAAGCATTTAGTTCGTCAAAAAGCACAAAAATTTTTTGCACGGTGTTGACCTTTTCACTTTTAACATAATAGCCCTTGCCAGGAAATGATTGTACAATGCCCCTTGTTTTTAAATCATTATAAGCAAGTAACACGGTATCTCTAGATAAAGAAAAACGATTTCGAATGCTATTGATAGACGGTAATTTATCTCCCCTTTTATAATTACCATTGGTAATCTCTTTTTCAACAGAAATTATAATTTGTCTGTATTTGGGTATGCCCAAATTATCTTTTACGGTAATACTCATGCAACAAATATATAATTTATTTTTAAAAACAAACTGGTAGGTACCGGTAGTTATAAGTTAGTATAATTTATATTTTAGCGAAGTCTGATAACGTTAAAAAATATTTAAACAAAAGGTAATCAGTCAAATAACTCAATAATTAACAATATAAATTTGATTTTATGAAAGTAAATTTTTTGAAAAAAGATTTTTTGCAAAGAAAAATTCTTTTAGGATTTCTATTTATTTCTTTTTGTCTTGGACTTTCTAGTAAGGCCTATGCTCAAGAAATTATAGTTAGTGGAAAAGTGCTTGGGAGTGATGGTATGCCATTACCCGAAGCATCAGTAAGTGTTAAAGATGCATCTCACAAGGGTGTTTTAACAGATTTTGATGGAAATTACTCCATAACCATATCTGATGAAGAAACGGTATTGGTATTTAGTTTTTTAGGATTTGTACCTCAAGAAATTAAGGTTGCTAACCAAACGGTCATTAATGTTACCTTACAAGAAGATGCCCAAAGTTTAGATGAGGTAGTTGTTGTAGGTTATGGTACGCAAAAGAAAAGCGATGTTACTGGGGCAATAGGCCAGGTGAAAGGAAAAGAACTTACACAGGTAGTTGTTACAGATCCAACTTCTGCTTTACAAGGAAGAGTTGCTGGTGTAACTGTTACTTCATCATCGGGTAGCCCTGGGTCTACGGCAGATGTTATGATTAGAGGTATAGGTAGTTTTGGTAACAACCAACCTTTATATATTGTTGATGGCGTACAAGCAGATCCATATTTTATTGATGCCAATAATATAGAATCTATGGAAATTTTAAAAGATGCTGCATCGGGTTCCATTTATGGTACTAGAGCTGCCAATGGAGTAATTTTGATTACTACAAAAAAAGGAAAATCAGGGATGCCTAGGGTAGATATAGAATCCTCTATAAGCATGAACACTCCAAGAAAAAAAATGGATCTTTTAGATGCAGAAGGTTATGTTTCTGTGCATCGTCAAATGTATGAAAATGCAGGGGCTAACTTGCCAAACTATGTTCAAAACCCTTCAAACGTAAATACCGATTGGATAGATGAAACGCATCGAGATGGGCAATTAGATTTAATGAACGTACGAGTAAGTGGAGCAACGGATAATGTAAATTATAGCATTGGTGGAAATTATGCAAATGAAACAGGTGTATTGATAGGGTCAGAGTTTAATAAAAAAGGAATTTATTCTAATATTGGTGTTACCAAAGGAAGATTGTCTGTAGATGCAAATTTAAATTATAGTGAAACTTACAGAGAGGGTTATAAATTTTCATTGCGAGAAACTTATTTTATATCTCCTTTAATTCCAGTTTTTGATGAGACAAAACCATCGGGTTATGGTTATAGAGATGGCGATTTACCAGATCATAGAAACCCTGTTGGTGAAGATCATTTTTTAGAATCGTATACCAAGTTAAAATATTTTTTAGGAAATGTAAATTTAGGCTATGAAATTATTGATAATTTAAAGCTTAATGCAAATATTTCGTATTCTACATTGGCAAATTATACCTTTAATTTTAACCAACCATTTCAGGTTAGAGATGTGCAAGAAGAAGGTCGAGAATACGCATTTATTTCTGAGTACGATAGCGAATTTAAAAGGTTCAATCAAGAGTATACTTTAAAATACAATTTTGAATTAGGAAAAAGTGTATTTGATTTATTAGCAGGATACCAAAGAATATCAGAACCTTTTAGACAAAATTATGTGCAAGCAGAAGGCTATAAAATAGAGCGTGAGGTTGATGAGGATGGTAATTTGGTTGAAACTAAAGTTCCGGCAAATATTTTAGATCCTAACTTTAAAACCTTAAATGCTTTTTCTGATGGAACTTTTAACGGTAGTGGTACCAATGCAGAATATAGTTTGGTTTCTCAATTTGGTAGAATAAATTATGCGTTTGACAACAAATATTTAGTTCAAGCTAGTATTCGTAGAGATGGAAGCTCAAAGTTTGGAAAAAACAATAAATATGGAATCTTTCCTTCATTTGCTTTGGGATGGAAAATTACCGAAGAAAATTTCATGTCGGACCAAAATATTTTTGATTTCTTAAAACTTAGAATGAGCTGGGGTCAGGCGGGTAATGATAGTGCATTAGGATATTATGATTATGTTGCTTTGATAAGCCAAGGTAAAAGTCAAGATGATGGAGGTTACGTTTTTGGTGATCCACAAACCTCTTACCAGGGAAGTATAGCTAGAGACCTTCAAAACGATGATTTACAATGGGAGACAAATACCTCTGCCAATTTTGGAGTTGACTTTGCTTCTTTACAACATAAACTAAAAGGTTCCATAAATTACTATAAAAGTTCTACCGAAGACCTTTTAATTACCAAAGTGGTTTCTCCTTCTGCAGGAATAAACAGCCCTGTTGTTAATGTTGGAGAATTTACAAATAAAGGTTTTGAATTTGAATTGGGTTATACCGATAAGTCTGGTGATTTTGGCTATAGTGCTTTCGCCACATTAACTACCATTGATAGTGAGGTAACCAAACTAAGTAATGATGACCAAGTACTTTATGGTGTTGGGTTACTTTTTGGGTCGGATCACTTTG
>JAUIAA010000210.1 GCA_030425715.1 Bacteroidia bacterium
TAAGAATTCCGATTTTGAAATACTATATTTGTTTCAGAAAAGAGGCGAATTGCTATATGCTTTAGGCCGTAAGCTATAAGTTATAAAGGCTTTTCAATTTTGACCTAATGTAATGTATAACACGGATATTTTTGGTCAACAGTCAATAGTTAATAGTCAACGGTCAATATTAAATAATAAATAATTAATACAAATATGACACTTATAAAATCAATTTCAGGCATTAGAGGAACTATAGGCGGTGCGGTTGGTGAAAATTTAACACCAATTGACGCTGTAAAATTTGCTTCGGCTTATGGTGTGTGGCTTAAACAACAACGAAATAAGGAGAATTATCGTGTGGTTGTTGGTAGAGATGCGCGTATTTCAGGAGAAATGATCCAGAATCTTGTGATGAACACCTTGGTTGGTCTTGGAATTCATGTGATTGATTTAGGCTTGTCTACCACACCAACAGTAGAAGTAGCTGTGCCTATGGAACATGCAGATGGCGGGATCATATTAACAGCCAGTCACAACCCAAAACAGTGGAATGCCCTGAAGTTGTTAAATAGTAAAGGGGAGTTTTTGGATGGTGTTGAAGGTGCTAAAATTTTGGAAATTGCTGAACAGGATGCCATGACTTTTTCCGATGTGGATAGTTTGGGAAAAATCACCAAAAACCAAGCCTATATTGATATGCATATAGATGAGGTTTTAAAAATGCCTTTGGTGAACAAAAAAGCCATTGAACAGGCTAATTTTAAGGTGGTGGTTGATGGTGTTAATTCTACTGGAGGAATAGCCATACCGTTATTGTTAGATAGATTGGGCGTACATGCCGTCAAGTTATATTGCGCGCCTAATGGGCACTTTCAGCCTAATCCCGAGCCTCTAAAGGAACATTTATCAGATTTATCTGAAGCCGTTGTTAAAGAGCGAGCAGATTTGGGGATTGTGGTAGATCCAGATGTAGATAGATTGGCATTCATGGATGAAAAAGGCGAAATGTTTGGTGAAGAATATACCTTGGTTGCTTGTGCCGATTATGTTTTGAGTAAAACTCCAGGGAATACGGTTAGTAATATGAGTTCAACAAGAGCCTTAAGCGATGTTACTGAAAAGCATGGAGGCTCTTATGAAGCCAGTGCTGTGGGCGAAGTGAATGTGGTTGCGTTAATGAAAAAAAACAATGCGATTATAGGAGGAGAAGGCAATGGTGGCATCATCTATCCAGAATTACATTATGGAAGAGATGCCTTGGTTGGCGTGGCTTTGTTTTTGAGTTTGCTGGCTGAAAAGCGCATGAATGTAAGTGCGTTACGAGCCAGTTATCCAAGTTATTTTATGAGCAAAAAGAAAATAGAACTGACCCCGGATTTGGATGTCGATGCCATTTTAAAACAAATGGAAACCAAATATGCCCACGAAACCTTAACAACCATTGATGGTGTTAAAATAGATTTTCCATCAAATTGGGTGCATTTACGTAAAAGTAATACAGAACCAATTATTAGAATTTATACAGAAAGTACCTCGCAAAAAAATGCAGATTTACTTGCGGAAAGAATTATAGAAGAAATTTCTGCCATTGCCAAAGTTTAGTTTAACGAAGTATTAACCCCTTTTTTCAATAAGAAATATTAATTTTAATAATTTATATATAGATATATGGATTTAGAAAAATATTTTGAGCCGTTTAGGGAAAACATTATCGGTATTGACCAAACCTTTACTTCGCCATATGGCGAGCAAAAAATGATTTATGCAGATTGGACGGCAAGTGGTAGGTTGTATCGCCCTATTGAAGAAAAAATGCTGTATGAATTTGGTCCCTATGTGGCAAATACCCATACAGAAACTACTTTTTCTGGTTCAACCATGACTATGGCTTACCACAAAGCTAGAAAAATTATAAAAGAACACGTGCATGCAAGCGAAGACTGTGTTTTGATAACGGAAGGAACTGGAATGACTGGCGTGGTAAATAAATTTCAAAGAATTTTGGGATTAAAGTTACCAGAGAACTTGTCTGATTGCACTTCTGGTATTTCAGAAGATAAAAAGCCAATTGTATTTATTACCCATATGGAACACCATTCTAACCATACTTCTTGGTTAGAAACCATTGCCGATGTAGAAATTATTCCTTACGATAGCCAAGGTTTGGTAAATTTGGATTATTTGCAAGTAATGTTAGATAAATACCGTCATAAAAAAATCAAAATTGCCTCTGTAACAGCCTGTTCTAATGTTACAGGTATTCAAACAGAGTACCATAAAATTGCAAAAATCATGCATCAAAACAACGGTGTGTGCTTTGTTGATTTTGCCTGTTCTGCTCCTTATGTAGAAATTGATATGTATCCTGAAGATAAAGAGGCGTATTTAGATGCGATCTTTTTTTCACCCCATAAATTTTTAGGAGGGCCTGGTACATCAGGAGTTCTAATTTTTAATAAAGATTTATACCACAATATGGTGCCTGATAATCCTGGTGGAGGTACAGTTTCCTTTACCAATCCATGGGGTGAGCATAAATATCTGGAAGATATAGAATTACGCGAAGATGGTGGAACTCCAGGTTTTTTACAAACCATTCGTATTGCCTTAGCTATTCAATTAAAAGAAAAAATGGGTGTGAATAATATCCATGCAAGAGAAGAGGAAATAAACAAAAAGATTTTTAAGGAATTAAAATCAATTAAAAACTTAGTGCTTTTAGCTCCTCAACACGAATCAAGATTGGGTATTTTTTCTTTTTATATCAATGATTTACATTTTAATTTAGGGGTTAAAATTTTAAATGATAGATTTGGGATTCAAACCCGTGGCGGATGCTCTTGCGCAGGTACTTACGGGCATTTTTTACTACATGTAGACCAAAATGAATCGCAAGAATTATTCGATAAAATAATCAACCAAGGTTGTTTAATTGAGCGTCCAGGTTGGATTAGAATGTCTATTCATCCCACCACAACCAATGCAGAAGTGCAACATATTTGCAATAGTATTAAAGACTTGGCCGAAAATTTTGAAGCTTGGGGCAAAGATTATGACTATGATGCTGTACACAACGAGTTTCGTCATAAAACACAAGCTCCTAAAGAATTGGAATTGGTCAATTCTTGGTTTTCTAATGAGTCATGAATAAATATGTAGCATTACTTCGCGGAATTAACGTTTCTGGCCATAATATCATTAAAATGGCGAAGCTAAAAGAAGTTTTAGTACAGTATGATTTTGTAGAAGTGAGCACTTATTTACAAAGTGGAAATGTGGTATTTCAATCTGCTTTAAGTAAGGTGAAGGAACTTGAAGAGAAAATACACAACATTATTCTGCAATATTTTGAGTTGGACATTACAATAATCGTTTATCCAAAAAATATTTTTATTGAGATATTTAAAAATAACCCATTTAGCTCGATTGAAAACATAGATTTAAAAAAAATCATGTTTATCTACACCAAAGGTCAAGTAGATAAAAGTTTGTGGGAGGAGTTGGCTTTTAATAGCAATTATGACGAGGAATTTATTTTGGGTAAAAATGTAATCTATATTTATTATACCAATAACTACGGTAAATCTAAAGTGTCTGGTGTATTTTTAGAAAGAAAGTTAAAAATTTCTTGTACTGCTCGAAATTGGAATACTGCGAATAAACTTACCAAAACACTACAAATTAATTAAAGTTAAAAATCAATTAAGTATTTTTATTTAATTGTTTTTCATATGTTTAAATCTTTTATGAGTCCAAAAATAACAATGAGGATCTTCTTTTATTTGGGCTTCTAATTTTTGTATAAACAAATCCGTTATTTCAAAATCTGGATATGCTCTAGGGTTTTCACAAATTACTTCAAATTCTGTTTGGTAATATCCTCTTTTTAATTTTTTAGTTTTTAAAAAAACTACGGGGTAGTTGTATTTTTTTGCAATTTTTTCACCACCAACAAAAGCAGGAACTTCTTTACCAAAAAATGTAGTATAATGAACAACACTTTTCAATTTAGGCGATTGATCACTAAGCAAACCATATAAGCCATAGGTACCATTTTTGTTATTTTCTTCTACCGTTTTCATATAATTCCGTGTAGTTATTAAATTAGAATTAAACCTACCTCTAGATTTTTTTACAAAGCTGTCAAAATACTTATTTTTTACTTTTTTATAAGCAGCATAAGTAGGAAAAGTAACAAATTGATTTAATCCAAAAATCCACTCATAATTGGCATAATGAGAACTTAGCAGTACTAAATT
>JAUIAA010000211.1 GCA_030425715.1 Bacteroidia bacterium
TTAAAAAATAGTGGTTTTTAGGTATTTTTAGTCCTAGTTAGAAACCGTGAATTGTTAAATGATTTGAACCGAATAGAATCTATAGGATTGATAGAATTTTTTCTGGGGGTCTGCCAATAACAGCAATATTATTTTTAACAACAATAGGCCGTTCAATTAATTTAGGATTTTCAACCATTGCAGTTATAATCCCTTTATTGTCAATGGTTTTTCCTTTAAATTGTTCTTTCCAAATGGCTTCATTTTTTCTTACCAAATCTATGGGTTCAATTTTTAATTTGGCAATAAGTTGCTCAAGTTCTGAAAAAGTAAGTGGCGTTTTTAGGTATTCAACAACTTCAAAATCTTGGTTGCTGTTTTTTAATATTTCAAGTCCTTGTCTGCTTTTACTACAGCGAGGGTTGTGGTATATTTTCATAATATAAGGTCTTGTTAGTGATGCAAATATAACCGATTTTAAAATAAAGTCACCAATAAATTACCTCATTTGTATTCTAACCACGCCTTACCTAGCTACCATAGTCTCTATGTACTATTTTACTTTACTAAAAATGTTTCTAATAGTATAAATTAAATGTACTTAGTTGTGAAAACTTGGTTAATTTCCTCTAGGGCTAGGTCTTACACCGCTATTAGAACCTCTTTCAGTAGGATATTTATAACGTTTCCATTCGTTAAATCCTTTTTTTAAATAAAATACGTTGGTATAACCCAATTGCCTCATTTGAGCTATAATTGATTTTTCCATGCCTCCATTGTTATCGTACAAAACATAGCGTCCATTTTTACGTAAACCAGAACGTTGTAATCTTGCAGTAAATTCACCAAAAGTTGTATATTCTACATTTACAGATTTAGGCACTCTTCCATTGGCTTGAATGTTTCTGGTACTACGAAGGTCTATCCATGTAGTACCAGACTTGTTGTAATAATTATTATAGGCTTGGGTAGCCGAGATTATATTTTGAGGTCGAGATGGTTGCGCTCCTTCCGTAGGATAGTTGTAACGTTTCCAATCGTTAAATCCTTTTTTTATATAAAATACGTTGGAATAACCCAATTGCCTCATTTGATTTATTATGGATCTTTCCATACCTCCATTATTATCGTACAAAACATAACGCCCATTTTTGCTGAACCCAGAACGTTGTAGTTTTGCAGCAAACTCACCAAAAGTAGTATATGCTACATTTACAGATTTAGGCACTCTTCCATTGGCTTGAATGTTTCTTGCATTGCGAAGGTCTATCCATGTAGTACCAGACTTGTTGTAATAATTATTGTAAGCTTGGGTAGCCGAGATTATATTTTGAGGTCGAGATGGTTGTGCTCCTTCCGTAGGATAGTTGTAACGTTTCCAATCGTTAAATCCTCTTTGTATATAAAATACGTTGGGATAACCCAATTGCCTCATTTGATTTATTATGGATCTTTCCATACCTCCATTGTTATCGTACAAAACATATCGTCCATTTTGGCTCAATCCAGCACGTTGTAATCTAGCAGCAAACTCACCAAAAGTAGTATATTCTACATTTACAGATCTAGGTACTCTTCCATTGGTTTGAATGTTTCTTGCATTGCGAAGGTCTATCCAGGTAGTGCCAAACTTATTATAATAATTATTATAGGCTTGGGTAGCCGAGATTATATTTTGCTGTTGTGGTGGTTGAGGTGGTTGTGGTGGTTGCGCTGGTGGATTGGTAGGGATACTATAAAAAGGACCACAAGAAGTAAGAAAAAAAGTAGCAAGAAGAATGCAATACAAAGTAGTTGATTTAACAGAAAAAGTCATTAGTATAGGTTTATATTTAACAATAGGGCTAAATTGAATTCAATGGATATATCCACCCGAAGATACTATTATTTTATCATTTTTTTATGTGTTCAATTTTTTTAGGAAAATGAATGGAATGCCCAGCATATGGTATTGCATGGTTCATTGTAATAACATAGTTTATTTAAATGCTTCAAAATTGCGAAACTAATATTCTAAAAACAATCATCTGTTATTAACTTTCCCACCCTATAACACCTTGATATTTAACTATTCATAAATGTAATTAAGTGCTAAGTAGTACCTTTACAATAAAGAATTATTAGTAAACTGAGTAGTCTTCTTCTTTTATACTCTAATGTACAATGAGTTCATGGATATGCTTTTTTAACACTTAAAGACTTGCTATCTTTGGCACATGATTTTGACAGATACCCATACCCATTTATATGTGGAACAATTTGAAGAAGATAGAGTAGAAGTGATTCAAAAAGCTATTGAAAAAGGAGTGCAAAGATTCTTTATTCCTGCAATAGATTCTACCTATTATACTGCAATGTACAATTTAGAAAAACAGTTTTCTAAACATGTTTTTTTAATGGCAGGTTTACACCCTACCCATGTGAAAGAGAATTATAAAGAGGAACTATTTTTTTTAGAAACGCAATTAAAAAACAGAAATTTTTATGCCATTGGTGAAATAGGAATAGACCTGTATTGGGATAAGTCATTTTTAAAACAGCAACAAGATGCATTTAAATACCAAATCGAGTTGGCAAAAAAAAACAATTTACCTATAGTAATACATTGTAGGGAAGCTTTTGATGAAATTTTTGAGGTATTAGAAGAGGTAAGAGATGATAAATTATTTGGTATTTTTCACTGTTTTACAGGAAATAAAAAACAAGCAAAACAAGCCATTGATTTAAATATGAAGCTGGGCATTGGTGGGTTGGTAACTTTTAAAAATGGTAAAATTGACCAGTTTTTAAATGAAATTTCTTTGGAGCATATTGTTTTAGAAACCGATGCGCCATACTTGGCACCAACTCCTTATAGAGGGAAAAGAAATGAAAGTAGTTATTTAGTTCAAATTGCCGATAAATTATCTGATATTTACCAAGTTAATGTTGAAGAGATTGCAAAAATTACTACAAATAATTCGAAAGAGGTTTTTGGAATTTAACTTACTAAGTAAATGGAATTACACAAGATATACTACAAAACTCCAATTGGTACTGCAAAAATAACGGGGGATGATAATGGAATTGTAGCTGTAAATATTGTAGAAGAAAATTTGGAAACCAGTAAAGATATTCCAAACTGTTTACAAGATTGTGTGGTGCAATTAGACGAATATTTTGAAAAGAAAAGAAGTGATTTTAATTTGAAGTTAAATCCAGAAGGAACAGAATTTCAAAAAAGAGTTTGGCAAGAATTGAACAAAATACCTTATGCAAAAACCATTTCTTATTTGCAACAAGCCAAAAAAATGGGTGATGTAAAGGCTATACGAGCTATCGCTTCTGCCAATGGTAAAAATCCAATTTGGATTATCATTCCTTGTCATCGGGTAATTGGTACCGATGGTTCTTTAACGGGTTATGCAGGAGGTATTTGGCGTAAAAAATGGTTGTTAGAGCACGAGAATCCAAGCAACCAAACTTCTCTTTTTTAGTTGCCACCGAAAAAAATCTGCTATTTTTGTTTTCTCAATAGATGTTTTTGATGAAGCAAGTTTTTGTTTTTATAGGTCTTTTCATTGGCTTTTTTGGATTTAGCCAAGAAATACCAAGAAATTTGAAAACAAAATTTATAAGCACCAAAAAAGATAGTATTCAAATTGACTCTATAAGTATACTTCCTAGCAATTTAAAATTATACAATTCTTATAATCAGTTAATTGATTTTAAATATTACCAAGTAGATTTTGTAAAATCCGTACTTATTCTAAAAGATTCCTTAATAAACTTAGAGGAGGAGTTTAGGTTGCAATATCAAGTTTTACCCAATTTTCTTACTCGAAAATACACCGCAAATGACAAACGAATTATAGTTCCGCAAAGCAGTGAAAATGCTACCTTGTATAGGTACCAACCCAATGACAAAATAAAAAACACCAAACTTTTTGAAGGCTTATACACTAGCGGGAGTTTGTCAAGAGGAGTGACCATTGGTAATAACCAAGATGCTGTGGTTAATTCAAATTTTAATTTACAAATCGAAGGAAAGTTGTCAGAAACTGTAGGTATTAGAGCAAACATAACGGATAATGAAATTCCTTTACAAGAAGGCGGATACACGCAACGAATTGATGAATTTGATAAGGTTTTTATTGAATTATTTCATAAAAACTGGTCGGTTAAAGCAGGTGATATTGATTTGATAAACAGGGATAGCTATTTTATGCGATTTCAAAAAAAAATATCTGGAATTGC
>JAUIAA010000212.1 GCA_030425715.1 Bacteroidia bacterium
CAGGTACAAAAACTAAGGGTAAAACAACCAAGGCAAACAGTAACATCCAAATAATATCGTTAGTCATCAATCGCTCATCTTGAACTCTTATGGGTGTAATCATAGCGGTGATTCCTAATACAGCCAAAATATTAAATACATTTGAACCTAATAAATTTCCTAAAGAAATTGCTTTTTCCTTTTTTATTACCGCTATTATAGAAGCTGCTAATTCGGGAATACTAGTCCCAATAGATATTATAGTAACCCCAATAACTCGTTCGCTAATAGCAAATTTATGTGCAATATTTACTGCTCCTTTAATCAACAATTCAGAGCCACCCCACAAGCCCACACCTCCAATTAACAAGTAAAATAATAACCATGGAAGGGACAAAATAGTATCTTTATTTTCAACTTCTTCTACCACTGCGGGTTTCTTTTGCACTTTTAAAAGATAAACCAAAAACAAAATCAGACAAGTAAATAAGATGATACCTTCGTATCGTACAATAACCCCATCTCTAAATAAAAATAAATAAAGCATGATCGATGCCAACATCATAATAGGCCAATCTGTTTTATAAAAACTTTTCTCAACTTGAATGGTACTTATTATAGTTACCACACCTAGCACCAACCCTAAATTAGCAATGTTTGAGCCAATTACGTTACCTAAAGATATATCGGCATGCCCTTCTAAGGCAGCAGTTAAACTTACAATTAATTCTGGTGCAGAGGTAGCAAAGGAAACCACCGTCATACCTATAATTATTTTTGGTATTTCCATTCTTAAGGATATGCCAACGGCGGCTTTTAAAAGCCAATTTCCGCCAAGTATTAAGGCTGTAAATCCAGCAAGGAGAAAGATGTAGTCCATTTTGTTTTTTATACAAATATAGACCATTTGAAATACTAAAAAATTGTTAAATAAACTATATTTATAGTTTTATAACTATTTTATTAGTTATATTTGTTTTTAAAAGCTTACCAATAAAGAAGAAGAAATTTTAGGAGTTTTATGGAAGCTAAAAAAAGCATTTGTAAAAGAGGTAGTTGCACAATTACCTAATCCAAAACCACATTATAATACTATATCTACCATTATTAGAAACATGGAAGATAAAGGGGTTGTAGCATATGAAGCTTTTGGGAAAACCCACCAATATTATCCAACAATCACAAAGGAAGAATACAGAAAAAAATACATGCAAAAAACCATTCAAAACTATTTTGAAAACTCGTATAAAAATGTGGTTTCCTATTTTGCCAAAGAAGAAAAAATTAGTGTAGAAGAGTTAAAAGAGATTATTGCAATTATTGAAAACAAACAAAATTAAAGACTATGGAATATTTATTAAAATGTACCGCTGTTTTAAGTCTGTTTTACGGGTTTTATTTTTTCTTTTTACGAAAAGATACATTTTTTCAATCGATTAGAATCTATTTTTTAATAGGCATTCTTAGTGCCATAACTTTACCTCTATTGTTAATTCCTAAATATGTTGAAATAACAAATATGAATTGGGATAACACGACCAATACCCTAGCCAATACAACTTCCAATCCAATAGTAAATACCATTAGTTTTACAGATGTTTTGTTGGTTGTTTACTTTATAGGTATTGCTTTTTTTATGGGTAAAATTATATGGCAAATAAGCTCTTTGATTTGGTTTTTAAAAAGCAATAAAAAAGAAAAAATAGGTAAGTACAATATAATCAAAACCGATAAGGAAATTGCTCCTTATTCTTTTTTTAACTACATAGTTTATAACGAAAAAATGTTTAGTATAGAAGAGCTATCACAAATCGTAATTCATGAAAAAACACATGTAAATCAACTACATAGCTTAGATATATTATTCTCACACTGCAATACTATTATCAATTGGTTCAATCCGTTGGCTTGGTTATACCACAAAGAAGTGCAAAAAAATTTAGAATTTATTGCCGATAATATTACTACGCAAACTACCCAAACTAAAAAGCAGTATCAATATTTATTGTTAAAAACATCATCGCCAAATCAGCATTTAGCATTTACCTCTAATTTTTACAATTCATTAATTAAAACAAGAATAGACATGTTACAAAAAAGTAGATCACAAAAAGGAATGCAGCTTAAATTTGCCCTAATCATTCCAGTATTAATTGCCTTTGTATTTACCTTCAATACCAAAATCATTGCGCAACCAAAAGAAGACAAACACATTGTAGTGAAAAAAACAGATGTTGCCATAGAAATTATTACAAAAAACCATCAAAAAATCGATTTAGAAGCTTTAAAAGCTAGGTTTTTAAAACAAGGTATTGCTTTTAAATATAGCGGATTAAAATACAATGCTTCGAATGAAATTACAGCAATCCACATAAGTGTAAAAAATAACCAAGGAACACAAACAAAACTTTCAAGGTCTGGCAAAGAAGCCATACAACCTATTAAAATAAAAATAGACACAGAAAATAATACCATTGCCATGGGAGATGTTTCTTCTTCATCAGTTGGCGATATTGTTTTTTATTCTGATAAAGGAAAAAATAAAAAAATTATTGAAGAAAGAATTGAAGGTGGAAATACTATTTTTATTGATAAAGACGGTAAAAAAACCATGCACAAAATAGGAGGAGATAATATGGTATTTGTTACTAAAGATGACCATGGAAACATAGAAGAAAAAGTATTTGCCATTAAAAACAATGGAGACAAAAATACCAACGTTTGGGTAACTAAAAATGGAGATAGTACTAAAGTTGAAAAAATAAAAGTAATGACTTGGAGCAGCGATGATGATGTAGATATAAATGCAACGGAAGACATAATTATTGATTTAGATAAAGATAACAAAGTAGAACGAAAAGTTATCCGAGTAAACAGTAGCTCTAATAACAAACCATTAATTATTGTAGATGGTAAAGAGCAAGAAAACAAATATTTAGAAGATATTGATCCAGAAAATATCGAAAGTGTAAATGTATTAAAAGGCGATACCGCCACAAAAAAATATGGCAAAAAAGCTAAAGATGGCGTTGTTGAAATAACCACAAAAAAGTAATTTGAAAATACCAAAAATTCAAAAACGCCATTACTGGCGTTTTTTTTATTTTTACCCAATGAAAAAACAAATTTTTAAACGTATTGCCGCATTGAACAAATTGGTATTTCCAAGTTTTGGCAAAAGACAACTAGATATATCTAAGGCCAAAAAATGGCAATTGGCAATTATTGGTTGGAGGTATTATATTACTAAAAATAGTTTGGACTAAAATTTGTATCTTTAGGTAAAACATTTTATTATGGACGATCATTCAAAACATATTCGGTTTTTTGTAGGCTCTTTAATTGAAATTCAAAGACTACAATTAGATTTAAACGACCATAAAATCCCTTCTATGGTTAAAAACAATTTCCAATCTGGTATTAACTCTGGTTTCTATGGAGGTTCGCCATTGCAGGTAGAGTTATTTATTTATGACGAAGACCTGGAAAAATTTTAAAAAAGAAATGACTTCTTAAATTTAAACAAAATATTTTTCTATTCTCTGAAAAAGAAATATATTTGCAGCCCAAATAAATTGGCCTCGTGGCGCATCCCGATAGTTATCGGGAGAATAGCGCAGCCAACTGTGAATGTTGAACGAGGATTAATATAAATATGGCCTCGTGGCGCAACTGAATAGCGCATCTGATTACGGCTCAGAAGGTTACAGGTTTGAATCCTGTCGAGGTCACAAAATAAAAATGCAATTATCTCCATATTAGGTAATTGCATTTTTTTTATTTTTAATATGTAGCTGTATTTGTTTAAAGCAGGTATAGCCAATTGCTCTCGATTCCAAAAATAGATAGAAAAACAATTTTCTTTTGAACAAAAAAACCGAAGATTTCTCTTCGGTTTTTAGTGCGGATGAAGGGACTCGAACCCCCACGCCGTGAAGCACCAGATCCTAAGTCTGGCGTGTCTACCAATTTCACCACATCCGCATTTTAACAAAATTTTACAAGAACTTCCCTTAGGTTAATTCTTAAGTCTACCGTGCCTGCCTGTCGGCAGACAGGTCTGCCACCCCGATAACTATCGGGATCACCACATCCGCAGTAGACCAATCCTCTTAAACTTAGAGCAAAACATCGCTTTGCTGTTTAATTTCGGATTGCAAATATAAACAATTTTACAAATTAGCACCCTCATCTATTAAAAATAGATGTA
>JAUIAA010000213.1 GCA_030425715.1 Bacteroidia bacterium
GTGACTACAGCATTTTCTATATCTGTAATGGATTTTACATAGCCCAAACCGCGCACCAAATACTCGACTTGGTTAATTTCCAAAGTTTGAGCTCCAATATCGGCATTACTTTCCTTTACCGCCTTTACTACTTGGCTTAAACCAATATTATATTGACGCATGAGCTCTGGGTTGACATCTATTTGGTATTCTTGTACATAACCTCCTATGGATGCAACTTCTGACACGCCACTTGCCGACGACAAGACATATTTTACATAATAATCTTGTATGCTTCGAAGTTCTTGTAAATCCCAACCACCTGTAACGTTTCCGTTTTGATCTCGACCCTCAAGTGTGTACCAAAATACTTGTCCTAAACCAGTGGCATCTGGCCCTAACGTAGGACTAATACCTTCTGGCAATAATCCGCTTGGTAAGGAATTTAATTTTTCGAGGATGCGACTCCTGCTCCAATAAAACTCTATATCTTCTTCAAAAATGATATAGATACTTGAAATCCCAAACATAGAAGAACTACGAATGGTTTTCACTCCTGGAATGCCGAGTAAGGAAGATGTTAAAGGATAGGTAATTTGATCCTCAATATCCTGCGGTGAACGGCCCTCCCACTTGGTAAACACAATTTGTTGATTTTCGCCAATGTCAGGAATAGCATCAACAGCTACGGGATTACTTGGTAAAAAACCAGTATTCCAATTAAAAGGTGCGTTTACTGTTCCCCATCCTATAAAAAGAACGAGCATTAATACAGCAACGAGTTTATTTTCTATTAAAAATTTGATGCTTTTATTTAGCATTGAAAATGAGATTTTAGTAGTGAGTACAAAGTATTAAGTACAGTTTGCTTTAAAGCCAATTAAAAAATTAACTTTAAACACAAAAAAGCTCTAACGCAAAAGAATTTTGCATTACAACCAACTACTAAAAATCAAATTAAATAGGTCTCGTCAAGCTTGTAGAGTTGCTTGATAACGAGCGGTGGTACATATTTTTCGTAAGAAGATACATTGTTTTCTAAACCTTCAAAAAGGTTGATGTAAGTATAAACAAATGAAGCAATAAATACTTGTTGTTCTAAAGAGATTTTGTCCACTTGCAGTTGTAATTCATCTTGACCATCAACCACTAATTGTTTGTCATCGCAACAATTTTTCTTGGCAATAGAACATCCTTCAGTAGCTGGTTTCTCCTTCCGATAGTTATCGGAATCCATACCGCATCCTTCTGCTTTATGGAGTACTGCAGTTTCTACTAAAGTATCCCCACAATAATGCATATTAACTGTAAATGACATTGTAGAGAACAACACTACAAATGCCATGAAAATAGATAATATTTTGTGGAAAAATTGTTTCATTTTAAATGCAAAATTACATTTTTTAATGTATAAAATCCTTATTAGTATAAGTTAAAAACGAAAATAGAAAGCAATCATTGTAAAACTATACTAGTTTTCCATCGTATACAAATTTAATCAATCTTAATAAAACAATGAAAAACTTGTAAAAGCTACTACTAAACTTAATATGAGGGCTATTATTTTTTGTAATACTTGTACCATAGTAACAAAAGTATAAAGAATCTAATTTTTATGTTTTAAAAAAAAGTTAAATTATTTCTTTACTATGAGATTGCTTATAATAAAAAGCAGGTAATAAGACCAATACAAACAATGGGTGAATTAAAAATCTTCTAATATAAAATGCAAAGAGGTAACCATTTGCTAGCTCTCCTTTTAAAATGATAAGAAAAGTTATCATCAATACCACAAATGCAACAAGGTAAAATTTTATAGAAAATTTGATAAAACTTTTATTTTGAAAAGCTACATAGATAATCGCCAATGAAATTATTCCGTTTAACAAATATCTAAATGTCATGCTTAATAATAAATTTCTTCCACTAAAAGTGGGAATAGCTTTGTGCAGATAATCATTTTTAAAATAATAAATAAATGGATCGTAAAACAATGTATTTTCAAATGCTCTTACCAAAATAAGTAAAAAGAACAGAAATGAAATGATGATTATTTTTTGAAATTTATCTAGCCGCATTTTTATTGATATGTGAAAAATATTTTACCCAAGTTACCCATAAAACAAAGGTAAGCCCATAAATTATTGCAGGAAACACTAAATTATGCAAATATTCTTGATATACGGGATAACGGTAATATAAAATACTTAAAGCAATAATTCTTAATATATTAACTATATAAATTAATACACTTCCAAAAGCCCCAAATAAAATAGTATCTCTCAAGCTACCCGAAAATGCAATGATAAAGGCTAAAAATAAAATAATGACACTTACAGAGTTACAACCTTCAATAATTCGAGATACAAACTTATTATTGATATACAATTTCATTGATAATTCATTCGTGTTTTGCTCTACAAAAGCATCGTAACCTAACATATTTGATAGTTTAACCACATGATTGGCAACCTTTTTGGTTATTGGCGCACATGAAAAAACATCTTCTTTTTGTTGCGTTTGACTAAGATAAAAAGAATATATTCCGAAAAGAATAAAATAGCTTGCAAAAAACTTGATAAGAAAAATTATTATGGCACGATTTTTTTGCAATGAAAAAGTATTTAGATTTGCATTCAAATTTACAGAAACTGATGAAAGATTTCGAAATTAAACACAAAATTTTACAAATAATTGAAAATGATTTAGGTGTAGACGGTAAACTTCAAGAAATTTGTACTGTGCTAAAAGCTAGTTTTGAACATTACGATTGGGTTGGATTTTATTTTAAAAATGGCAACAAAAAAGAATTAAAATTAGCCCAATTTGCTGGAAAACCAACCGAGCATACCATCATTCCTTTTGGGAAAGGTATTTGCGGACAAGTTGCGATAAGTAATAAAAATTTTGTTGTGCAAGATGTTACCGAACAAGACAATTATATTTCGTGTGGTTTTGCCGTACAATCGGAAATAGTTATTCCTATTTTTAAAAATGACGAAAATATTGGACAAATAGATATCGATTCGCATAGCAAAGCACCTTTTACAAAAGCAGATGAGGACTTATTAGAATTTGTTTGTGCTAAAGTTGCCACCTTAGATTTGGTGTATTAATTATTTTTTGTCCATTCTTAAAATAATTATTAAAGCGGATATGAGTGTCAAAACTCCAATAAAATTTACAGCAGATATCAATCCATAGGCATCAGCTATAATTCCAGTAAGAATTGCTCCAATTGCATAGCCCAAATCACGCCAAAGCCTAAAAACACCAATACTATTAGCTCTTTGTTTTGGATGCGAATAATCAGAAATACCCGCTAAAAAAGTTGGATAAACAATCGCTGTTCCTATTCCCAAAATAGCTGAGAGTAATACAAAATAATAAAATTCACTAATAAAACTCATCAGTAAAAGTGCAATCCCTTGCAATAACATACCATAAAAAAGCATTTGTTTTTTAGGGTAAATATCCGATAATTTACCTGTAATCAATTGTCCCAATCCCCATACAATAGGATATACAGAAACAATAATTCCAATTTCTTTTAGATTGAAATTTAATGATGCTAATAACACAGGAAACAAGCCCCAAAGCATACCGTCATTCAAATTATTAACTAGCCCTGCTTGTGTTATGGATCCAAGGTTTTTATCTTTCCAAGTAGTTTGCCAAAAAATATTTTTTAAGGGTTGCATACTACTAGAACTACTTTCTAAGGCTACATGATGTTTGGTATCTTTTATTAAAAAAATAGAAAAAAACAAGCCTAAAAAAATCAAAACAAAGCCTATATAAAACGGAAAAGGTAAAATACCATAATTAGAAGCGATCCAACCTGTAATAAACGCTACCGCTCCCACGGCCAAATAACCCGCAGATTCATTCAAACCCATGGCAAAACCTCTATCTTTTGAGCCAACTAAATCAATTTTCATCACCACCGTACTCGACCAAGTGAGTCCTTGGTTGACCCCTAGTAATAAATTCGCAAAAATTATCCAAGACCAACTACTGCTATAAATCAACAAAAATGGAATAGGAATTGCAATCATCCAACCAACAATTAACAAATTTTTCCTTCCAAATTTATCTGCGAAAGCACCTGTAAAATAATTGGTAATTGCCTTACTAATTCCGAAAATGATAATAAATGAAAAAATGGTACTTTTGGCCACCAGGCCAAACTTTTCTTC
>JAUIAA010000214.1 GCA_030425715.1 Bacteroidia bacterium
AAAAATAACCAAAATGCCTATGTGGATTTAATTTGCGAAAAAATGATTCCTTTAGTAGTGGAAGAAGGCTTAGCAGAATTTATTGATGTTTTTTGCGAAACTGGGTATTTTAATGTAGAACAAACAGAACGAATTTTAAAAACAGGAAATCAATACGGTTTGACACCTAAAATACATGTAAACCAGTTTACAAGCATTGGCGGTGTTCAAGTTGGAGTTAAAAATAATGCTTTAAGTGTAGATCATTTAGAAGTGATGCGAAATTCAGATATCGAAACCTTAAAAAATACAAATACAATGCCAGTGGCATTACCTTCTTGCTCTTATTTTTTAAGCATTCCATATACACCTGCTCGCGAAATAATTGATAATGGCTTGCCTTTGGCTTTGGCTACAGATTACAATCCAGGTTCTACTCCTAGCGGAAACATGAACTTTGTAGTAGCCACAGCTTGTATAAAAATGAAGATGACACCAGAAGAAGCTATTAATGCTGCAACCATCAATGGTGCTTACGCCATGAACTTATCAAAAACCCATGGTAGTATTACTAAAGGCAAAAAAGCAAATGTAATAATTACAAAAAAAATTCCTTCCTATAATTTCTTACCTTATGCATTTGGTAGCAATTTAATAGATAAGGTTATTATTGCTGGCAAAACCGCTAAATAAATTACTATAGATGCAATCTAATGTGAAATTTATTAAACAAACGCATTACGTAAAGCATGATGATAGAAAAAATTAAAGACCAAATAATTCCTGGCACACCGCTATTAAAGTAATCTGGTAATAAATGTAGCCCAATAGATTTATTAAAATAAATGATAATTCCTGGTAAAATATAAATCAACATTGGATTTGCAGCAGCTGGCATAAAAAACGCACTCCATTTTACTTTTTTATTTACCTCCATTAAAATATACAGTAAGTAAAATAAAGCAGTACAAATTGCAGCAGAATAAAGTGTCCATGAAGGAGTACCTCTAATTTTTGAAATTTCAAAGTACGGTCTTAATACAAAGCCTAGCAATAAAAATAAAGCTCCAAAACCAATTACGAGCCAGTTAATTTTTGACTTTTCTTTTCCATCAAAAAATAATAACGAAATAATGATTCCTGCCACTACTAAGGTTACATGTGTTAAATGTCCCGCGACAAACTTAAATGCTGCAAACTGGTTTATTGCCAATTCTGGACTAAGATTGATGCAATTTGCTGCAACACAGATCAAAAAGAAAATAACCAACGCTTTAAAGTTGCCGTTACACAGCCAATAAAAAATTACAGTAATTAAATATGCCCAACCGATCAATCCTAAAATTCCCCACCATTTTGGAGTAATTCCAATTGCTCCTGAATCTTGAACATATAAAAAATAAAGTGCTATAAAGCCTAAAACACCTCCATATTGCAATATATATTTTAAATATTTTGGAAATGATTTTTCATATTTATTCCAAACAGGAATTGGTAAAGTGTAGGCAAAAAATGCCCAAACTGCTATAGGTATTAGCATTTTAGACTCGTCAAAACCATATTCGGCATTTACCATAAAAACACCTATTATTATTAAGGCAAATGAGCGTTTTAAAGTGTGTTTCCAAATCTCAACCTTACTATCTTTTCGTTTGAGTCGTGCGTTAAAAGCAAAAGGTATCGACATCCCAACAATAAACAAAAAAGCAGGAAAAACAACATCTACAAAGGTCATCGCATCTGCTTCTGCTGGCATATGTTTTAGCCATTGCGGCACATTCGCTATACTTGCCAATTCATTAACGAAAATCATTACAAAAATAGTAATCCCCCTAAAAGCATCTATCGAACTTATCCTACCCGAAAAAAGATTTTCTTTTACTTTTAACATTCTTAATTTATTTTAAGGCTTTAAATTAAAAACTAATATTATTCTTATCGTATAATTTAGGCAAACAACAAAAATTGACCAACCAATTACATTGCGTAGTCTATTATTTTAGAAGTTTCTAGTATTTCATTTTGATTTATATTTTTAATATTTGAGAATTTAATTAACTTGTACAGAATTTCTTACATTTTTGATTTTAAATCAATATTCATTAACCTACTTAAAATAAAAACAATGAAAAAACAGATTACGCTATTTTTAATGAGCATCGCTATTGGTTCTTTACAAATATTTGCACAAAGCACAGACCCTGTAGTAAAAAATATTATAAAAGAAGCCAACGACCATTCTCAATTAGAACAATTGGCTTATGAGCTTTTAGATAGTATTGGCCCGCGATTAGTAGGAACCCCTCAAATGAAAAATGCACATGATTGGGCAGTAGCAAAATATACAAAATGGGGTGTAGCTGCCAAAAATGAAGTTTGGGGAGAATGGCGAGGATGGGAAAGAGGTATAAGCCACATAGATATGGTTTACCCTAGAGTACAAACTTTAGATGGTATGCAATTAGCCTGGAACCCAAGCACTTCGGATGCAGGTGTAACGGCAGAATTGATTACGCTACCTACGGTAAAAGATTCTTTAGAATTTCAAAAATGGCTACCAAATGTAAAAGGAAAATTTGTAATGGTTTCCATGAACCAGCCCACAGGGAGACCAGATTACAACTGGGAAAAATTTGGTACAGATGCTTCTATTAAAAAAATGAAAGAGCAAAGAAGTTCCTTGAGTAAAGCTTGGAGTCAAAACCTTAAAAATACAGGAACCAACCGTAGAAATTTATGGAGAAAATTAGAGGAAGCTGGAGCTGCGGGAATTGTATCTTCGTATTGGTCCAAAGGGTTTGGAGTAAATAAAATTTTTAGTACCAATACCAAAAAAATACCTGCAATTGATTTAGAACTAGAAGATTATGGGATGCTTTACCGTTTAGTACTGAATGGAGCAAAACCTCAAATTAAAATTATTGCAAAATCCAAAGAGCTAGGAAAAGTAAAAACTTTTAATACCATTGCCCAAATAAAAGGCTCGGAAAAACCAAATGAATATGTTATACTTTCGGCACACTTTGATTCTTGGGATGGAGGAACTGGTGCTACCGATAACGGAACCGGTACTTTAGTAATGATGGAAGCCATGCGCATTTTGAAAAAAATGTATCCAAATCCTAAAAGAACCATTTTGGTTGGGCATTGGGGAAGTGAAGAGCAAGGTTTAAATGGATCTAGAGCCTTTGTAGAAGATCATCCAGAAATTGTAAAAAATGTGCAAGCTGTATTTAACCAAGATAATGGTACTGGTAGAGTGGTTGATTTATCGGGTGCTGGTTTTGTAGAAGCAGAAAAATATTTAGGAAAATGGCTAAGTGCTGTACCTAGTGAAATTACAGGTCAAATCAAAACCAATTTTCCTGGCGCTCCTTCAAGAGGGGGCTCAGATAACGCATCTTTCTTGGCTGCAGGATCTCCAGCTTTTAACTTATCTTCGTTAAGTTGGGATTACTGGAATTATACTTGGCACACCAATAGAGATACTTACGATAAAATTATTTTTGACGATGTTAGAAGTAATGTTATACTCACTGCTATATTAGCATATATGGCCAGTGAAGAGGAAAATAAAATACCTTACACTAAAATAGATTTACCTATAAATAAAAAAACGGGTAAAAAAAGAGAATGGCCCACCCCTAAATCGCCCAATAGAGCTGGTGGGTTGGATTAACAGCACAATGAAACAAAAGTGGTTTTCTAATTTTTAGAGCCACTTTTTTTGTGTTTATAAATTGATTCTCTAAAAAAATAAACAAAACATTTTCTAAAAAGTAATAGATATCCATTTAAAGCATTAACTTTGCAACTTAATTAATTTATTTATTTTATTACAATGTTACAAGGTACAGTAAAGTTCTTCAATGATTCAAAAGGTTATGGTTTCATTACAGAAGACGAATCAAACAAAGAACATTTTGTTCACATCTCTGGAATTATCGACGAAATTAAAGAAGGTGATTCAGTTGAGTTTGAATTAAAAGAAGGAAAAAAAGGATTAAATGCAGTAAACGTTAGAGCAATCTAAGGTTTATATATTAATTTTTTTAGCAACTAACCCATCCCACTAGGATGGGTTTTTTTATTGCTAGAATTCAATTGGGTTTCTTTTTAATATTTGAATTCCAATCTCACATTGCAAGCATTTTTTAACTGCACAATAATTGTTTTTTAATTGTAATAGTGACTGACTC